>JAHFHD010000102.1 GCA_023247075.1 Candidatus Omnitrophota bacterium
CTTCAAGAATAACAATGGAAAAGTGCTGTCCCATACTTGATATTTTGGGTCTCATTGATTAAGATGCGCTGCAAATGAACTTTGCTGACAATATCCTCTGGCTTCTCATTGCATACCTCATCGGCTCAATTCCAACAGGCTATTTAGTTGCGAAGCGCGTTTGCGCGATTGACATTAGACAGCACGGAAGCAGAAATGTAGGCGCCACCAATGTATTTAGAGTAGTGGGAAAAGGCTGGGGAATTTTTGTTTTTGCTATTGACCTACTAAAGGGATTTGTAGTCGTCGCACTTCTTGCACCCAAAGCACCTGCATTTGTCAGCTTTGCTCCCGCTTTAAAGCAACTTGTCTTTGGATGCGCAGCCATTTCTGGTCACACGTGGACTCTTTGGCTCAACTTAAAGGGTGGGAAAGGTGTCGCAACAGGCTGTGGCGTTCTATTCGGAGTATTTCCAAAAGCTGCGCTCGCTACCTTTTTGGTGTGGGTGATTTGCTTTCTGGTGAAGCGTTATGTTTCGCTCGCTTCCATTATTGCAAGCGCAAGTTTTCCGGTGTGCTTGATTCTTTTTTACAGACACGTGAAATCTTTTGGAATTATTCTTCTCTTGGGCACTGTGCTTTCGGGTCTTTTAATCTACAACCACCGCGGCAATATTGAGCGCCTCAAAAATGGCAAGGAACCAAAAATAAAGTAGGGGCACGGCATGCCGTGCCCCTACCGTTACTTCGCCGCCTGTTTTAAGAGCGGCTCTAATTCCCCTTGTTCGTGCAGCTCGTGCACAATGTCACATCCACCGATTAATTTTCCGCCTACAAACACTTGGGGGAATGTTGGCCAATTTGAAAATTCTGGAACATATTCACGAAATTCTGGATTCGCAATCACATCCCTCGTTGCAAAAGAAAATCCAAGGCCTTGGATGAGCGCCACCGTTGCTTTGGAAAATCCGCACTTTGGCTCCTCAGGCGTGCCTTTCATGTAAATGAGAATTGGATTGGATTCAACATCTGATTTGATTTCACTTAAAATATCCTGCGACATAAATTTAATCCTCCTTTTTTTAAATCGCTAGAGCATTCCATTTCATACAATTGTCATCCTAAACAAAAAATGCTGTCATCCTGAGTCCTTCGCATGTCATCCTGAACGAAGTGAAGGATCTCGCGATTGCTAGATTCTTCGCTACGCTCAGAATGACATAAATATGTAGAACTCAGGTTACGAACCAATAATATTAAAATCGCCGGAGCTGGGCGGGCGCTTTGCTTTTACCCCGGGAACAGCAGTCCTAATTTGAAGCGCGTGAATGCGTCCGCTTTGAAGCGCACTGTCAAGTGCCTGATGCACCATTTGATGCTGCTCAATAAGTGACTTCCCCTGAAATTTAGGCGTGGCCACAACTACTTCAAAATGGTCACCGGTTCCGGTCAAATCTCTAGTGCTCACTTCTGCATCCAAAAAGAAACTGCTGACTATTTTTTTTACTTCATCCGGACTCATCATACCACTTCACGCTCCTTCGATGCTTCCTCAACCAATTTGACTGACTCCATAAATTGCTCAGGCGGCACAAAGCCGGCAAATCTTGCTTTGTTCACTTCATTTCCGAATTCATCTAAAAAAACTACCGTTGGCACTCCAATGACGCCAAATTTTTGAATGGGCTCTGCGTTTTCAGTTGAGCCGGGACGAGTGACGTCTACCTTGAGCCGGACAAATCGCTCAAGCGCTTTAATCACATTGGCGGATGTGTACGTGTATTGCTCAAGCTCGTGGCACGGAATGCACCAGTCGGCATAAAAATCAATGATGACCGGCTCGTGTGCTGCTTTGGCCTGCTCAAGCCGTGCGCTGGAATAAGGCTCCCAAACAACGTGTGCTTTTGGCCGCGCAAAAAGAAATAAAAAAATACCGAGAAGTAGAAGCGCTCCCGAGATGCGCTTAAACCGGCTGAATGCTTTGTTCTGATTACCGCTTCGCTCAATAAAACCAAGGTAAATGGCGCCTAAAACTAAAGTGATTGGAAATACAAACTGGACAAGGTCTGGGTAAAGCGCGAGGGCGAAATAAAAAAATGCGAGGCCAAGAAGCGCAACGCCAAATAATTTTTTAATCCAAAGCAGCCAGCTTCCTGATTTTGGCAATCGTTCAAGCAAACCAGAGAAAGTGCCAAGCACCAAATAGGGCGCTCCAAGTCCGAGTGCCAAAACAAAAAACAGGAAAAAACTTTTAAATGGGTCGGCGGATTGGCTTGCAATTGTAAACAGCGCAATAATTGGAGGACCCACACAGGGAGCGGCAAATACACCCACCAAAAGTCCTGAGAGAAAAATACCGAACAATCCTACTTTTTTTGTCCCACCAAGCAAATTGAGTAAAGCAGGAGGAAGTGAAAATTCATAAAGACCAAACATGCTTAAAGCAAGAACCGCCATCGCTACTGCAATGAATGAAAGAATCCACGAGCTTTGGAGAAAGGCTCCAAAAAAACTTCCGCTTGCTGCGGCAATTGCCCCAAGAATGCTGTACATCAGAATAATGCCGAGAAAATAAAGCAGTGCCCTTCCAAAAGAAGCGCCTAGTTTTTTCTCTGTGCGGGCGCCAAAAATAGCAATGGTAACGGTTAACATTGGGTAGACACAGGGCGTTAGGTTGAGCGCCAGCCCGCTTAAAAAAATCCCGATGAGTGCAAGTGGTGAGAGTTCCATAGGAAAAATGAGTTTAAGGCGTCTTCAAAATAAAATCAATGAGACTTTTGAATGTCATCCATAAAGATCGTGTGACTAAAATTGTGTTCTTTGTGTCATGCAGTCTTGTCATCCCTGCACGCTTTAACACTTGCGCTCGTACGCGAAGTACGATGAGTGCTAGCGCACATACTCGTAGACGGCGTGTAACTGTTCAGCCCATTGAAGTTCATACAGGTTTGTCATCCCCGAAATCTTTTACGCTCGCGCCCATGCCGACGCTAATGCGCCAGTACTCATCGCACTGCGCGCTTTTTGCGCGAGCACTTTACGGGAAGAACTTGACGTTCTTCTCCGAAAGTGTGACGGACTTGATGTCCGTCTACGATGATGTGCGCGGAGCACTTTTCGGGGATCCAGAACCTGGATTCCCGCTTCGCGCTTTTGCGCACTCGCAAGACGTGCGCAGGAATGACAAAAAGTCAAGAATCAGCAAAGAATCAGAATCAGGAGGCGTTACTGTGCTAGCCATGCTCAATCAGCATGGCACCCTCAGTAACGCCTCTTGGTTTTACAGTTAGCTGTATTTGGTAAACTTAAATCCTCAGGATGACATCGATTATTCCGGGGGGATGATGCCGTCTTCAAGCCAGAGGTAATTGCCCTTGAGCATTTTTTGAGCAACGCCGTAGGCATAGACATCACTATTTCGAAAGAGTGTGTGAAATTGTTTGCGCACTCGGGAAGATGCATCACGGCAAAATAAATCCGCAAGCTCAACTGAGCTTTGGTCTGAAGGTTTTTGGGAAACCAAATGCGCGGCGTAAGCACAAGTGGCTGCCATTGCAAACAACTCGGTCCCCACGTTAACAAGCCGGGCAAGCAGGCGCTGTTTCTTTTCAAGCCCCTGCTGATACATCATCATCGCGATAAAAAGATTCCGAGAAAGACGCTTGCTCGTTGTATTCACAAATCGAACATGTCTTTTAAGTTGCTCGGGAACTTGGTCCGATCCTTTTGAGCCCAACACAGGAAGCCACTGTTTTGGAAACCAAAAGCTGTAATGCAAGACGAGCTTGAGCAGAAGCCCGATTTTCTCAGCAATTCCTTTCTTTGGGTCAAGCAATGGAAAAATGCGCTGCGCATGCGGGTCCAGTGCTTCGCGCGCAATAAAAAGACGCATCACCTGACTCGTGCCCTCAATAATGGTATTAATTCTTGAGTCGCGCATCACGCGCTCTACTCCAATTCCCTTTTCACCGCGGGCTTTAAGTGACTCGGCAGTTTCATAACCGCGCCCACCGCGGATTTGAACCGTGGCGTCAATAATGCGCCAGCTTGCTTCCGTGCAAAAAAGTTTTGCGGCCGCTGCTTCAAGCCGAATGTCCACATTCTTACGGTCAGCATAAGCGGCTGAAAGACGCCAAATACTTTCCATTGCAAAAGTAGTGGAAGTCATTTGAGCAATTTTTGCCGCAATGGCTTCGTGCTGACCAATGGGCTTGCCCCACTGAACACGTTCATTGGACCAATTCCGCGTTACATTCAGACACCACTTAGCTCCAGCCGTCACGGCCGCAGGCATGGTGAGGCGGCCTGTATTAAGCGTAACCAAAGCAAGCTTGAGGCCCTTGCCAACTCCAAGCAGAATATTTTCTTTGGGAACTTTGACATCATGAAATCTCAAAAGTCCATTTTGAATTCCGCTCATCCCCATAAAGCGGCATCGGTGCACTATTTCAAAACCTTTCCAATTTGTTTCCACAATGAAAGCGGTGATTTGTTTTTTTTCTCTGCCGTCCACTATTTTAGGCGGAGTTTGCGCCATCACCACAATCACATCAGCTTTGGGCCCATTCGTGCACCACAATTTTTCCCCATTCAAAATATAATGGCTGCCATCTTCAGACGGCGTTGCAACGGTTGTCATATTTGCCGGGTCAGAGCCAACTCCTATTTCAGTTAGCGCAAAAGCTGAAACAGCGCCTTTGGCAAAACGGGGCAAATACTTTTTCTTTTGCTCTTCGGTTCCAAAAAGAAGAAGGGGCTGGGGGACACCAATGGACTGATGGGCAGAAAGCCATACCGCAGTTGAAGCGCAGTGACTGCCGACCAAATGGCACACCCGGTTGTAATTGGTTTGAGACAAATGAAGACCGCCGTATTCCTCAGGAATTTTCATTCCAAAACAGCCGAGCTCGGCAAGGCCATCAATAACTTTCTTGGGGATTTCACCTGTTCGGTCTACTTCATCCGGGTCTAAATTTTCTTTCAAAAATTTGGAGACCTTCGCGCAAATCTCATCTCCTTTTTTGCGGTCCTCTTCACTTTGCGCCGGAAATGGAAATACCAGGTCTGAGCGAAAATTTCCTAAAAAAAGTTCTCCGATAAAAGATGGGTGCTTCCACTCTTTCTCGCGTGCGTCTTCAGCAACTTCCAGTGTCGTTTGCTTGGTAGTCATGGCCACTCCTTTTAATGAATCTCCGCGCGGAGACTCAGATGAGAACGTCCGTTTTCAGTAATCAGAATAGGTTGTGTTAATTTAAGCGACTTAAACTTGCAAAGTTTGGGTTGACGCGTGGTGCAATAAGGCACTTCGAGATTCATCTCAAGCGCCATTTCACCAGTGTCACCAGTGTTATTTTTCTCATTCAATTGAAATTGAATCGGCTGCTTCTTTTTTGCGCCATCAAGCGAAACGTTTTGAAGAGGCTTGGTTTTCTCACCTTGCCGGAGCATTACTTCATATTGAAGCGGAACTCCTTCGGTAAAATCGTGGTCTTTGGGAAGATTGACTTTAATTTCCACTTGAGCTGAAGAGGTAATTTCCATTTTTGGAAATGTAACAGCTTCTAAAAACGGATTCTGCGCAGGCGAAGAAACACTTGGCGGCTCTTGCGCTGCTTTGCCTTTCTTTCTCGTAATTTTTAATGTCTCAAGCATTTTTGTTGAAGCGTCCCAAACGCGAATTGCGTGATTATTGGTGTCGGCAATATAAAGCTTGCCTTCATAAAACGCGAGTCCTCCCGGCTCATACAAAGCTCCGGGTGCGCCATCTTTTAAGCCTGGTTTACCAGTTCCCAAAATTGTAGAGACAGTTCCCTTTTTCAAATCAATCATCTTGATTTTGTCATTGTATGTATCGGCCACATAGAGCGTCTCGCCACCACCAAATGCCACGTCCAGGGGATGTTGAAAAAGTGCGCGCTCCCAAAATCCATCTACATCCCCAAAATCAAAAAGCCCTCTTCCAATTAAAGTTTTAACTTCACGGGTTTTGAGTTGAACACTGCGAACAGCGCTTACTTCACTGTCAGCAAAATAAAAATTTGAAGCGCCATCATAAGTAATTCCACTTGGCTGAGCCAATGCAGCGCTCAAACCCATCCCATCGGTAATGTCTTCCCGGCCGCCGCCTGCAAAGGGATTGAGCTCCCCTGTCTTCAAGTTAAGCGCCCATATTTGATGCGGGCCCGCCATCGCAACATACAAATACTGCCCCACTTTAACCACTGCCCAAGGCGAAGCAAGGGCTGTGGTTCTGGCGGGAGATTCTTCGCTTAAGTAAGACCCTCGTTTTCCCGTCCCTGCAAGTGTTTCCACCATTCTTTTTTCCAAATCAATCAGGCGGAGAAGATGATTTTGTGTGTCGGCCACATAAATTTGATTTCCCTCCCGAAAGACGCCCTGCGGATGATTAAACTTTGCCGTTTCAAATGTTCCGTCATCAGTTCCCTCATCCCCACTTCCAACTGTTTCAGTAATGCTTCCGGTAAAACTACTTAAGAGAATTTGATTGTGGCCAGAGTCACTCATAACAAGTCCCTTTGCATCAGCGAATATTTTCCCTGGATATTTTAATTCCCGGACTGGTTCTTTTGATTCCTCAAGAGCGATTTGGACGGGCTCCACATTTAATGTGCCCGCCTGTTTTGCCCAGTAAGTTAAAATTTGAATGGAATGTTTGAGCAATTCGTAATGGCCTTCACCTGAAGCCGTGAGCACCACATTGCCATTTGGGTCAATTAAAATCAAAGTTGGCCAGGCGTGGATTCCGTAGGAGCTCCAAAGCGAAAGAGTGGGGTCATTAACCACTGGGTGTTTGATTTCATAACGAAGAATACTTTGGCGGACATTTTCAGCTTCGCGCTCGGAAGCAAATTTAGCGGAGTGAATGCCGACAACCACAAGCTCATTTGGAAAATCAGCCTCAAGCTGTTTGAGTTCTGGAATGACGTGCATGCAATTGATGCAGCAGAATGTCCAGAAATCAAGGAGCACTGCTTTCCCGCGAAGTGCTTTCATCTGAAGAGGTGCTTTGGTGTTGAACCACTCAAGTCCGCGCGGAAAATCAACGGATTTGATTCCAAGTTTTACATTTCCCGCAAGCTTGGTCTCTAAAAGATTGGTGTCAAAATAAGTCTCGTGCATTGAACGCTCAATCGGCCATGCAACGTTAATAAAAAGTAAATGAATTCCACACATCAACCAAAAAAGTTTGAATTTTTTTGCCACTATTCAACCCTTGGTATTGGTTTAGTTCTTCGATCCTGTTATCAAAATTGTGTTCTTTGTCTGTGACGACGTTTTCTTGCGAGGGCTGCCAAAGTCTGCTGTTCCACTGTGTCATTCCCGCTCGCTCTTAGCGGGAATCCACGGATCATGGATCCCCGATAAAAGCATTCGGGGATGACAATGGGGCGCAAAGCAAAAGAACACAATTTTAATGACATGATTAATTCTTCGTCTAAAGTATACCCTGTCTAAACTGATATTTCTGATTGTAGGCGGGCGGCTTATTAACTTTTCAGGGGTTTCTGAGTGAAGATCTTGGCGGCGGCGATGAGAAAAAAAAGGGCGGTGCCAACCAAAACAATGGTTGCTCCCGCGGGCAAGTTGAAGGCTGCTGAAATTGCGAGCCCGGAAATCATAATCACTTCTGAAATCATAATGCTGCCCCACATCCATTTCTTTAATGAGCAGGCGATTAATTTTGAAATCGATGCCGGAATAATCAGAAGGGCGCTCGCTAAAATCACGCCGAGCATTTTTGAGGCAAGAACCGTAGAGGCAGCAAGAATGACATAAAGCGCGACCTGATAAAGATCCGGATTCATCCGCGCAAGATGAGCCGCTTCTGGGTCAGTCGCGGTGAGGACAAAATGTCTCCACCTGAGCGCAAAAAAAGCCAAAAATAAAACAGCGCAGGGCCCCATCACAAGCAAATCAATTTTGCGGATTGAGAGAATATTTCCAAATAGAAAACCAAACAGTTCGGGTTGATACCCAGGCCGCATGCCGATGAGCAAAACTCCCACCGCCATTCCCGAAGTAAAAATAAGA
>JAHFHD010000103.1 GCA_023247075.1 Candidatus Omnitrophota bacterium
ATCCACCTATCCTCATCCGTCAGTTTTTTCATCTCATTAAAATATCTCACGACTGCAATGTTCCGCCATGCCCTTTTGTATGTGTTCATTGCCTTTATTCGAGTTAGATAAAGATCAAAAGCTTCGGCATGACGTGTTTCATCAACCAATTGAGCAGCCAGGTATTGCTTTACTTCATAATTAGAAAAAGAAAGAATCCTCTGAGGAATTCCATTAAAAGCTGAATATTCTCCCATCACAATTGGCGACAAAATTGATGCCATGGCGACACATAAAGACTCATCGATGCCAATTGGAGCGCTCCAATCAATTTCTGTTTCAGGATTCCATTGGGAACTTAGTGCGGTGTAAAATAATCTTTTGATTTGAGATGGAGGGGCACCTCCTTCAATGATTGGTCTTTCTTGCAGCAATGGTACATTCAAAATCCGTTGTATGCTCGTAAGAATCGCTGTCGTATCAAATGGTTTAAAGAAAAAATCGCTACACCCCATCTCTTCTGCTTCTTGAACGTATTTTTCATCTGCATAACCAGTAACAAAAATAAAAGGTATTTTTTCTTTCCGCTGCTGATTGATTTGCTTAACAATAGTCGTTCCTAACTCACCAGGCATGCGAATATCTGAAATAATTAAATCAAATTCGTTACCCTCCACAAGTTTCAATGCCAGATCACCACTATGGGCTACAGTTATCACGAGACCGGGGCGAGAAAGAAGGTTAGCGATGCTTTTTGCAACCAACCGATCATCTTCAATCAAAAGAATCTTTTTCATCTGAATTTCCTTCCTATTTAATAACGGCTGATTTAAGGAAATGATGAGGGAGGCGTTGCCCTCGTAAGAGGGCAACGCCTCTGAACAACTGAATTACTCGAATTTGGCACTTTTTTAAATTAACCTTCTCTCCTTCGCGAAGAGGGAGCGCAGTGACCGAAGCCCCTGCGGGATCCCGTAGGGACAATCTCCGTTCTTAGATTGCTTCGTCCTGGCTGTTTCGCAGCCAGTCCTCGCAATGACAAGAGAGCGAGGGAACGACGGTAAGAGTGAAAAGCGCAGGACTCAAGTTTTAAGAAATAGAAACGCCAAGTGTTCCAGATTCTGCTGCAAAAACTTTAATCCGCTCAACCAAAATAGGAATGTCAAACGGCTTGGTCACCAGTTTTTCAGGGTCAAAGCCAACCTTACTGAGCTGCTCCTTAATTTCTTTCACATAAGCGCCTGAGGTTGGAATAATCTTGAGCGTTGGTTTCGCTTTCAAAATTTCCTGAATCAAACGGTCACCCGTCAAACCCGGCATTTTCATGTCGACGACGGCCACCTGGCAATCATTTTTTAAAAGATACTCAAGCGCTCTGTCGCCTCTTTCAAAAGCCACCACTTGATATTTTCTTGCTTCCAAAAGTTCCGTTAGAAAATCATTAATTTCAGACTCGTCATCCACAAGCACCACTTTTGTTTTGTTGCTCTCGTAAATAGCGTCTTCATAATCGCTGTCCACTTCTCCGGGAACCACGACCAGACTCAGTTTCTGATTAATTTTGGCTTCAATCTTTGAGAAATCCCGGAAGGGCTTCTCAATGATTTCAGCTTCTGTCATCCCCACGCTTCTTAATTTCTCCCTCTCATCCTTAAAATAAGCGGTGATGATGAGAACCGGAATTTGAATGTTGAGTTTTTTGAGCTTCTCAAGCACCTCATAGCCATTCAGCCGTTCCATGCGAAGATCCAAAAGAATTAAGTGAACTTCAAATGCCTTGAGCGTTTGCTCAATCACTGCTGGATTTGCAGTTGCAATGGGTTCATAATTGCGCCTGCGAAAATGGGTGACGAGCTGTTCAATAACTGTTTTGTCATCATCAACGATTAAAATGGTTGCTGTTTTTTCCATTTATAAGTCTCCTATTTTATTTTTTCAAAATACGATTCAAGGTTAGAACAAATTGTTCCGGCTGTAAATCTGAAGGCTTTTCGAGGACAGCATCCACAAGACCTAAAATCCCTTCTGCTTGTAAGATGGGCCGAAGGAAATCAGGAGACGTTGCCGAAATCACAAGAATTTTTAACCGGTGACTCACCTTACTTCTGCTTTTGATGACATCAATTCCGCTCGCAGCGCCTTCAAGGCGAATATCGACCACAAGGGCATCAAAAATCGTTTTCTCCATCATTTCAACAGCATCGCTCCCAGAGCCAGTTGCTTCTGCTTCATACCCCGCATCCTCAAGTGTTTCTTTCAGGATGCCGCGGATGATTTTTTCATCATCCACAATTAAAATTTTTGTTTTCATCGCTTACCTTGCCGCATAGAAATTAATTTCTATTTTGTAATAACAAATTAGTCTGTGATTAGTGTCTATTTAGCTTTATGAAGGTACTGCCTCATTTATTTTTTTGTCATTCTGAAGGAGCCCCGCAAATTTATTCTGCGGGGCGAACTGAAGAATCTAGCAATCGCTAGATCCTTCACTTCGTTCAGGATGACAAGCGAAGGGCTCAGGATGACAACCAATGAAAACTTCAAAGCGCTAAACAGTTACATGATTTCAATTCAATTCTTCAGCTCATAAAATCATTTTCAGACAATGCTGCATGTTGGTGGAAGTAAATCCAGAGCCAACTTCTTGCCGTTCAGACTTACTGATGAGAAACCGTTTGTCAGCTTTGATTAAATCTGCCGCGGTATTGAGACGCTTCATGTCTTCAGTGCCAGGAGAACTTGTTAATTTAAATTCAAATGCCCAGAGACTGTTCGAAAATTTTAGGACGAGATCAATTTCGTAGCCATCATTCGTCCGGAAAAAATAAGCTTCAAAATTTTTCCCAGTAGTTTTAAGCGTGGCCAAAATCTGATTGATGCACCAACCTTCCCAGCTTGCTCCAACCCACGGCTGGACCAAAAGAGACTCCATGCTGGAAACTTCAAGAAGAGCATGTAAAAGCCCGCTGTCACGCCAATAAATCTTTGGACTTTTAACAAGCCTCTTTCGAATATTGGTATGATAAGGGGCAAGTGACAAAATTAAATAAACATTCTGAAGATAATCCAAATAAGAATTGACGGTGTGATAATTCAATCCAAGACTAGCTCCGATTTTTGATGCATTCCAAATCTGTCCGTGGCTTGCGGCAAGCATTTTAAAAAATCTGAGTGTGGTTTGCGGTTTGGCAGGTAGTCCCCAAGCCGGTAGGTCTCGCTGGGCAAGTAATGTTAGGTAATCCTTTTCCCATACCGGAAAGTTTTTCGGCTTGAGAATTCCCCCGTCCGGAAATCCACCTCTTAACCAAATTTCATTCTCATTGTATTTTTTCGCTAGCTCGACTGAAAGCAAGGGACAAAGTTCGCAAATAGCCAATCGTCCAGCTAAAGATTCGGAAACATTTTTCATCAACGCGGGTGCAACAGAGCCCAGCAAAAGAAATCTCCCGTTTTGTTTTCGTTTTGCGTCAACCGCCCCTCTGATTTTGGCAAAAACACCCGGCGAAACCTGCGCCTCATCTAAAATAATTAGCTGCTTAGACTTCATTAAAGAGCCCCAATGCAAATCAAGTCTCAATTGATCCTCTGCCTGCTCAAGGTCAAAGTAGTGAGTGGAAAAAACTTTGGCAAGCGTTGTTTTGCCCGACTGACGAGGCCCTAGAAGAGCTACGGCGGGAAATTGTTTGAGTCGGTTTGAAAGTTGACGAACAATGAGACGTTCAATCATGGTTTACATTATAGAAATTAATTTCTATTTTGCAATAACAAATTAGTCTGTGACTAGTGTCTATTTAGCTTTATGAAGGCATTGCCTCATTTATTTTTTTGTCATTCTGAAGGAGCCCCGCAAATTTATTTTGCGGGGCGAACTGAAGAATCTAGCAATCGGCTAGATCCTTCGCGGAGTTTACCCTGAGCGCTAGATCCTTCACTTCGTTCAGGATGACAAGCGAAGGATCTCATACGCCTGTCATCCTGAGCGGAGCGAAGGATCTAAGTTCGCTAGATTCTTCCGCCAAAATACTGGCGGACAAGTCGGCTTTGCCTCATCCACCAGAGGACGGATTCGTCCTTTTGGCGAAGAATGACATAAATATGGAGAACTCACGTCTGTGATTCAATGGCACGAATTACGCATCCTGACAAGGAATCCAGAACACAAACTTGGAGCCGCCTTCTTCACGTTTCTCAATCCAGATTTTTCCGCCATGAATGTCTTCAATATATTTGCGGCAAACATAAAGTCCGTAGCCGTGGCCAGACTCTGAAGAAGTGCTCGATTGGGGTTTTAGTTTGGTTGAAAATCCCTGTTCAAAAACCTTTTCAAACAGCGGCTCAGGCACGCCAGAACCCGCGTCCCAATACTCAAACCACGTCACTTTCTTTCCCTCATAATCACGGTAAACAGCATTGAGATAAATTAGTTTTTCCTTTTGATTTTCTAATGCATCCCGGGAATTGGTAAAAAGATTTGTAAAGAGCCGCTCCACTGCATTGACATTTCCATACATTTTAAAATTGTCCTCGATTTGAGCCATAAACCGAAAATTGTATTCAATTCCGGCATTGCGCTTTGCGGTCTCCCAGGGAATTCTGAAATAAATCATTTGTTTTTCAGTTTCACTTCCGCTTAAACCGCCAACTACGGTATTCATAATCATCCCCATTTTACTTCCCTCTTCTTCAATGCTCTTCAAACATTTGGCTACTGAAGCATTTAATTGGTCATATTGGGTGATGTAAGTGGGTGTGAGTAATGGCTCAAACTGCTTTCTTAGTTTTTCAGATTTGTCCAAGAAATGGCTTCGCATGCTGATTGCAGCAGACTCAATCCCAACCAGCGCATTGCCGCCTTCGTGCTTAAAGGTGCGGGTGTAATTAACGAGCTCTGCTTTTTTCTCGGCTTCTTTTTTCGCTGTTCTTTCCACTACAATCTCATCAAGGAGTTTGGTATTACTCACCGCAACTGCAATTTGACCTGCAAGCGCTGGAAAAGCGTCAAGCTCTCTAGCTTCATAAGATTGGTCAGACTTTTTCTTTCCGAGGAGAAGAATGCCTTGAAGTTTATTTTGCATGACAAGCGGGATTGTGATTACAGCTTTCAGTTCTTCAAGTGCAGTGAGCACAAGAACTGGAAGAACTTCTTTTCTTTTTTCTTCTTCCAGATTGATGAGTTCGGAATAGTCTGAGAGGTAATGAACCAGTGAATCAATTTTTTTATTCGTTTCAGATGAAATTGCAACTCCATAGGAACTTGCGACCTCAAATTCTTTTTTCTGTTCATTTTGAATCAGAAGAATGGCTGTTTCTGGTCTTAAGGTATGCTCCAATGTAGAAAGAATTTTACTGCTCAGTGTGTGTAAATCTAAAATGGTGATGATTTCATGGGAAAGTTCTCTTAAGACAACCAGAATGTCCTCTTTCTTTTGAAAGAGGAATCGGTCGGTTGCTGTAATAAAGAATTTTTCTACCCGCCCATAAAAAATGATCCCGGCTGCAAAAGTCATGATTGCTGCTGCATTTGAACGCAGTCCAACGTAGCTTCCGATTAGCAAATTTAACAAGTAAGTTATCGAAAAAAATACAAAAACAAAAAAACCAAAGACACCAGAAAACACAATCGTTTTTCGAACGATGAAATCAAGATCCCATAATTTGTACTGAAGTATTGCATAGGCAATCAGCGCCACGTAGCCAGTTACCATGAAATTAAATACTGGAGGAATTGGAATGTTGTACCAAAGGAAGAAGTTAGTACTTCCTCCAATGTAAGCGATTAAGGTTCCATAAGCAACAAGCTTAAACTGTTTTCTTAAAACTTTTGTTGGTGCGGTATAAGCTCGTTGAAATAAAAGAAAATGCGTGTAAATAACCGCGAGTATAAAATAAGCTTGATAAATATGGTACAGCTTGCCAGGTACCGGCCACCATCTAAACCAGTAGCGAGGCTCTACTGTTGCAATAAATAGAGGTGTCCAGTTTAAAATAAGATACAAACCACTAAATAAATATCCAAAAATAATAAGAAGGCGATGGCGGTGATCTAAATTTAAATAAACGATTGTGAAATGAAGGTATGCACTTGGAATAACAATGGCGCCAGACATGAGAATGCGAGTCCAAAATAGAGCGGTGGAATATTTTTCCGTAAACAACCACATAAAATAGCCGAAAGACCAAAAAGCAACGCTAGCAGACCAGATTGCAAACAGAATATTAATTTTCCCAGAACGATTTTTAAAATACAGGAACACAGCCAGCGCTAGGCAGGTAATAAAATTAATGAGGCCGGTTACACCGCAAAATAATTGAACCATAAAAATGGGCTGGATTAAGCTTAGCTATTTTTAGCCAGGATGTACTGCATCACTCCTTGCTGCTCATATTGAAATAACAAGTCGCTTAGAGAAAATCCAGCGTTCAAAAAAATGTCCCTAAAGTTGTCGTCGTCACGATAAATCAAATTCCAGTCAGCTACCCATTCCATAAAATAAATTGAAGGATTACTAAACTTGTCCCGGACATCTGAAATGGCAAGCCTTCCATCTGGCGCCAATAGTTTTTTCAAGTTAGAAACAAGTCGAATAGAAACTCCATAATCCAAATAGTCAAATAAACCGGTCGAATAGATTAAGTTGTAACGCTCCTCAAACGCTTTCTCAACATCCTTTTTGAGAGCAATCCTAACAGCATTTTGCGTCGAAAAGGTGACACGTGAGTCATTGAGAAGTAAATTCCTCGCATATTCATGTGCTTTCTGATCACTGTCATAACAATGAAACACAACCTTTTTTTCTTTGGCAACATTGCTCTGCAAAGCTTCGCAAATCTCCCGACATGGACCGGATGCAAGTACCATTATTTTGATAAGTGATTTACTAGAGCCTGAGATTGAATCAAAAATAATTTTCTTAAAATCTTTCATGCGATTTCTAACTGCAGTACTAATGACAGACATTTGATAATAATTATCGAATAGACGCTCAAACCCAGTTGTCATAGGCTCATTCTTATAAATCTCGTCGATGATCTTATGATCCCCCGCATAACCATAAGGTTTCTCAAGACTCCATTTCAAAAGCGGGCCCTGTACAAAATCTTTTTGAAATTTTTTAACAAACAACTGCCTCAACCGATAAACCTTCTCTTCATTACCATTTAAAAGATTCTCCTTTTCAAAAAGCATCAGATCACGAAAAATGCCATTGATTTCCTGATTAAATTCACTTTGAAAACGCCCCCATTCGTTTGGATTTTGATCAAGATAGTTTTTCATCTGGGCAGCGCGCTCTTTGTAGGCTTTGACGCGACTTCTCAAACTCATACCGCTTGTGATCATCACTTTATCTAGCTTCATGATCCTAAACTTGATTTTACAATTTCAGTAAGCTCCAAAGCATCAAATGGCTTATGCACATAAGCAGTGGGATTTAATTTCTGAGCTTCTTCCTGTAATTTTTGATCCGCATAGCCGGTTACGAAAATAACGGGAATGTTTTCATGCTTGCTCCGAATCAGCTTAACAACCTCAATACCATTCATGCCTGGCATCCGAATGTCTGAGATAACTAAATCAATCACTTCCTCGTCAATAATTGCCTCAGCATCTTGACCATTCTTGACCGTAAGCACCTCATAGCCTTTTTTCTCAAGAAGCAGGGCAAAGCTTCTGGTTAAAATCTCTTCATCATCAATGACTAAAATTCGTTTTTTCATGGCAATCTCCTACTTATTAATAACGACTAATGTGAGGTTATTCACAAGGGAGATTTTATGCGCTTGGTGGTAAGAATGGAATAAGAAAAATAAAATGGTGTTTATTTAGCATTTTGAAGCCATTCACAGCCTTGTCATTCTGAAGGAGCCCCGCAAATTTATTCTGCGGGGCGAACTGACTTGTCCGCCAGTATTTTGGCGGAAGAATCTAGCGAATGCCAGATCCTTCACGGAGTTTACCCTGAGCGCTAGATCCTTCACTCCGCGCAGCA
>JAHFHD010000104.1 GCA_023247075.1 Candidatus Omnitrophota bacterium
ATCAAGACATTGAAAAATTATCAATCGATTGCGCTTCTTTAGAAGTTGTTAAACATTGCTAACTTCGCCATCAACGAATTGTAAATCAAGTGGTCAGCAAAAATGGTTAGCAGTTTCGTTGGTCAATAAGTAGACAAATTGGCAAAATTTGGTATGAAATCAGAAGAAAAAATTGGTTCCAACTTGTTCTATTTGATACACTTCGGTTGTTTTCAGGCATTCTTTTTCTTTGTTTTCGGGACCGTGAGGTCGCGCGTTCAAATCGCGCCGCCCCGAGTCTCATTCTTAAGAAAGGAGTTGAAGCGATATGCGATTAGGAAAGATCATTGGTTATTTAAACCGTTGGGTAAAGGCTGGTTTGATTACTGATTCCCAGGCAAAAAATATTTCAGAATATATGAAAACTTACCGGCGCGAGTATTGGATGAGATTAATCAAGGTCTTTTTTGTGCTGGGGGCTTTTTGGCTTGTAATTGGTTTTGTGACGACGGTTAAAATGATTGATCCGAAAATTCTGCTGATGATGTGGGATTTGTTTTGTCAAATCTTTTCGCCTATGGTGAAGCTGGCGAAATGGATTGCAGGTAAAAATTATGGATATTTTCTTTCTGGTCTGGGTTGTCTGGCGGGTTGGGGAGGATTTCACTGGTTGGGTCGAAGGCTGCAGAAGCGTTCCTCTCTTGAGATGATTGAGCTCGGGACTTTCGCGAAGAGTGAGCTCCGTCTGGGAACCACGGCCTTGACGATTGGATATATTCTGGCAGCTGTGGCTTTCCAGTTGTTCAATTACGTTGTCAGTTTTTCAGAATTGGCCAGGCATTACGGAGGAAACAAAGTTTCCATCCCGTATTTTTCATTTCTAGCTATTTCCTTTTTTCTGTATTTGGCCTATAGAATGTCCGACCAAATTGCTTTGCTCTTTGGGGTTGGGTTTATCGCGCACGCCATTGGTTTTTTTACGGCCTATTATTTTGCGGCTTACGTAATCGGTGTGCAGTGGCCGGTGATCCAGCTTTTAGTGGGAGTTCTTTTGATTTTTGTAGGGCTGTGGCACGTTGAGAAAATTCGGGCGAAAGAAGACCATTATTTTTATCTTTTCGGCAGGACCTATCAGTGGACGGGATTGCTCTTTGTTTATTTTTCCATTTGGATCATGTCGATATGGGGTATCACGATCTCAGATCAGTCATGGCATATTCCATCAGGGGCGGAGTTATGGGCTGCCAATCTATTATTTTTAGGGACTTCCCTGGGAGCAATGTTTTACGGGGCTACGAAAGAAGACAGACTTTACTTTAATTTTGGTTTGACCTTTTTTATCATTGATACCTACACTTTATTTTTTAGTCATGTCTGGTCCACAGTAGGTTCTGCCGTAGGCTCCCTACTCTTTGGAGTTCTTTTGGTGGGAACAGGATATTTTTTAAGAAAATTATTCTTGAAACAAAAAATCTCATAAATAACTTAGGTCGGTCATCAAGGCACATGGCCTGTGTTTGTGCCTGGGTCAAACTAGTACTTTGTCACATCAATCATCGCAAAGTTATTTTTAAAGGAACAAGGCGCTGCACGCTGTTCCATCTTGAAGAGGGGGAGGGGGTTAATTTAAAAAAGTGCCAAACTCCCAATCTGTAAGAAGCATGAAACTTATTGCGTTAGAAGACAAATCGAACGAGGATTTCAAAGCTATTGCCGAATTTATTTAAGAAAAAGGTCGTTAAAGCAGTTGCGAAAAGTCCAACTGATCCTACAAAGCGCTATGTTTTACTGTGACACGCTACTGTGACATTACTGCGACAAAGTTAATGAATATTTCGTTGTAAGACGGCTCTTTGGTTGTAGTTTCATCGAAACTCAATAGAATAATAAAGATTCTTTCTTTAATTCCGACTGGGATGTTATTCTTCCATTAAATTAGGTTTAATGAAATATGGAAAAAATAAATGAGTTTATTTTCCAATCAATTATGGTTTTTGCAATATGGTTTGTAGTTCCAATTGTTATATTTTGTGTCGTTCGGATTTTATTTTCCTTAACTTATGGTTTTGGCAAATTAATCGGCAAGGGTCCGAGCAACGGTAAGGTATTCAAAATTTCGCGATTCATTGGAGTAATAATGCTCCACATTCCGGTTTTATTTCACCCGATTAACGGATTTTTTTTCAATGGAATCTTCCGCCATCTTGGTTTGGAGAACCGGCATCGATCCCTTTTTTCCTCGTTGGCTCAGCCGCCACGATTATTTCCGGAATTTACTCACCTTATGAGTATGATTTTTGGGAATGTATGTATCGGCTCCAGTAGAATTAACGATTCCAATAAGAAGAAGTCGGTTTGATCTAATAAACACCTCAATCAAGTCTTTCTGAATTTGATTAAAGAAATTCAAACTATGAACACTCAGTTAAAGGTTACTCAGGAATCCAAGCTGCTTGGATTTTTGTTTCAGACATTTTCTGACACAAAGAAGACGCGTGTGCGTCAGCGCCTCAAGTATGGATGTGTTTCTGTGAATGGCCGTGTCGCAACCCGTCATGACCATCCCCTGAAGCCAGGCGACCTGATTCAGATTGAAACTTCCAAGTCAAGAATCGTGACCCCTTCAGCCCGTTTCAATATTGAAATTATTTATGAGGATGATTTTATTTTGGTCATTTGCAAGCCTGCGGGCATCTTGACCATTGCCACCGAAAAAGTAAGGCGCGAGACTGCAATGTTTTCCGCTAATCAGTACTTAAATAAAAAGGCTGCGATGGCGAGGCGGGGGGAAGCTCCGCGCAAACGTGTGTTTGTGGTTCACCGCCTTGACCGGGATGTTTCTGGTTTGCTTGTCCTCGCAAAATTTGAGGATGTAAAATTTAAACTTCAGGACAATTGGGACAAATTCACAAAGGAATATCTTGCGGTCACTGAAGGCCATCCCCAAAAAGATTCAGGCACGATTTCAAGCTACCTCAGTGAAAATAAAATTTTACAGGTGGAAAGTTCTGAGCACGCGCTAAATCCGGAATCGAGACTTGCAATCACCCATTACCGAGTACTTAACACCAAGGGAAAATTTTCCTTACTTAAAGTGCGCCTTGAAACTGGCCGCAAACATCAAATCCGGGTTCACTTAGCTGAACTTGGTTGTCCGGTTGTGGGAGATAAAATTTATGGCGCCCAAACCAATCTAGTTGGCCGGATTGCACTTCACTCCTGGCGATTTTCATTTACTCATCCCGTGACCAAAAAGCCAATGGTTTTAACTTCCGAACTCCCTCAGCCCATCGCCCGACTTATTGATTGATTGTAACTGTTTAGCCCTCTGAAGTTTCCATTGGTTGTCATTCCTGACTCCGCCAAAGGCGGGGAAAGGATTTAGCGATTACTGGATTCTTCCGCCAAACTAATGGCGAACAAGTCAGTTCGCCCCGCAGAATAAATTTGCGAGACTCCTTCAGAATGACAAAAAAGAAATGAGACGGAGCCTTCAATGGGCTAAACAGACTTGGTTCCCGTGAACGCTGACCCAATAGACAAAAAATAGGGGCGTATCCCACTTTAGGCAGTTCTTTTTTTACTCACCCTCACCCTACCCTCTCCCTCTGCTTCGCGAGGGGGAGGGAGAAATGTTCCGATGCATTTTTTCCCTCTCCCTTTTCTTAAGGGAGAGGGCAGCGCTTGCTTTCATTAAATGATTTATGCGTAGCAAGCACAGTCCTCACCTTCAACTTATTTTTCACAGAGGGTGAGGGCAGCGCTTGCTTTCATTAAATGATTTATGCGTAGCAAGCACAGTCCTCACCTTCAACTTATTTTTCACAGAGGGTGAGGACAGGGTGAGGGTTTGCCACTGAATCAGAACTGCCTTTATTGGGATGCACCTAAAAATAGGTTGCAATTTTAAAGTATGACTTTAAAATGGTAGCCATGTATATGCCTCGTTTACTTGAAGTCCCTATCAAGCAAGCATTAAAAACATTTCCAGCTGTCGTGATTACGGGACCGCGTCAAGCGGGCAAAAGCACGCTCGTTCAAAAGGTGGGTGGGGAGAACTACCGGTATGTCTCTTTGGATGAGATGGATATTCGTTCTCTTGCGCTTAGCGATCCTCGTGGATTTTTAATAAAATATTCTCCACCACTCATCCTTGATGAGATCCAGCATGCCCCAGGGCTTCTTTCATACATTAAAGCTATGATTGACCGGAACCGGAAGCCAGCGCAGTGGATATTAACGGGTTCACAGGCATTTCCGCTGATGCGCAATGTAGGTGAATCGCTTGCAGGGCGTGTTGCTGTTTTGAGTTTATATCCCTTTTCTTTAAGTGAAATGAATCGCAGTTTACGGACTAAACTTAAAACAGCACCGGCATTTATCCGCCATTTGAATACCGCTGAAAAACCTCTTCAAAAATCTTTGTCATGTGGCAAATGGCTTTTAAGGGGCGGTTATCCGCAGATTTTTACCAAAAAAAACATTTCTTTAAAATTATGGTTTTCAAGTTATTTGCAAAGTTATATTGACCGAGATGTGCGCGGAAATATCAAAACCGCAAATTTAAATGAATTCGAACGCTTTGTAAAACTCCTTGCCAGCCGCACTGCTCAGGAATTGAATTATTCTACTTTGGCTGGGGATGTGGGTGTTACCGTCCCTACTATTAAGTCATGGATTTCCTTTCTGGAAGCCAGCTCTCTGATTTATCTCCTGTACCCTTATCACAAAAATTTTGGAAAGAGAATTATCAAGGCACCTAAATGTTATTTCATGGATACAGGGCTTGTATGTTATCTCACCGGGTTGCAAGATGAAGAACATCTTCTTCAGGGGCCTATGGCTGGGGCGCTTTTTGAAACGGCGTGTGTGACGCAGTTTATCAAGCGTTTTTCCGCTTTGCTAGATCCTGCAAGTCTTTATTTCTGGCGTAGCGTTGATGGGTTTGAGGTCGATCTTTTGGTGGAAATTTCAAACCGCTTATTTCCAATCGAATTCAAATTGTCCTCAACCATCACGAATCAGCACGCATCATCCTTGCAAGCATGGTTCAAGCTAGCAGGTCAAAGGAGCTCTGGCGGCCTGATTGTTTCAACTTCTGCTCAAATGGGGCTTGTCGGTCACAAAGTTCATAATTGCCATTTCTCCCTACTTTAATATTAGGCGAGACCGCAATGTTTTCCTCGCAAAATTTGAGGATGTAAAATTTAAACTTCAGGACAATTGGGACAAATTCACAAAGGAATATCTTGCGGTCACTGAAGGCCGTCCCCAAAAAGATTCAGGCACGATTTCAAGCTACCTCAGTGAAAATAAAATTTTGCAGGTGGAAAGTTCTGAGCACGCGCTAAATCCGGAATCGAGACTTGCAATCACCCATTACAGAGTACTTAAAACCAAGGGAAAATCTTCCTTACTTAAAGTGCGCCTTGAAACTGGCCGCAAGCATCAAATCCGGGTTCACTTAGCTGAACTTGGTTGTCCGGTTGTGGGAGATAAAATTTATGGCGCCCAAACCAATCTAGCCGGCCGGATTGCACTTCACTCCTGGCGATTTTCGTTTACTCATCCTGTGACCAAAGTGTTTGTTTAGCGTTTTGAAGCGCTTCACAAACTATGTCATTCTGAAGGAGCCCCGTAAATTTATTCTGCGGGGCGAACTGAAGAATCTGGCGAATCTAGATCCTTCACGGAGTTTACCCTGAGCGCTAGATCCTTCACTCCGCGCAGCAGCCCTTTAGGGTCGTTCAGGATGACAAACGAAGGGCTCAGGATGACAAGCCTGTTATGAACTTCAATGGGCTAAACAGTTACTGACCAAAAAGCCAATGGTTTTAACCTCCGAACTCCCTCAGCCCCTCGCCCGACTTATTGATTGATTTTAGGAATATGTTGGTTTGATTAATTCCACCACAATGCTGCTGTGTCTGTTTAGTACTTTGAAGTGCTCAATTAATTGTCATCCTGACCCCGCCAAAGACGGGGAAAGGATTTAGCGATTGCTGGATTCTCCCGCCAAAATACTGGCGGACAAGTCAGTTCGCCCCGCAGAATAAATTTGCGAGACTCCTTCAAAATGACAAAAAAAGAAATGAGACGGAGCCTTCAATGGGCTAAACAGTTACAAACAGACACAAGTAAACATCTTTCTTTGTCATTAAAATAGGAATTGACAAGTCTTTTTTTTATGGTAAAAAAGACTCATGTATGCACGATTGCTTCACCCTCCTAAGCAGCAAAGTTTCTTCCTATTTGGACCTCGCGGAGTAGGTAAAACTGCATGGTTGCATGACCAACTTCCCGGAGCTCTCTTTTTTGACTTACTGGATTACCAAATTTACACTGAATTACTTGCCAACCCTACACGGTTAGGGGAAAGAATTCCTCACGGTTACAAGGGCTGGGTGGTTGTGGATGAGGTTCAGCGTGCACCGGAATTGCTGGATGAGGTACACCGTTTGATTGAGTCGCGGCGCCTGCGCTTTGCGCTAACGGGATCGAGTGCACGCAAATTGCGCCGCCGAGGTGTCAATTTATTGGCAGGTCGCGCACTAACGTGTCACATGCATCCTTTGACAGCATTGGAATTAGGTAAGGATTTTAATCTAGAGCGCGCACTTCGTTATGGCGGACTGCCGCTTGCCTGCACGAGCACAAAGCCGGCAACTTATTTGAAAAGTTATGCTGCTACCTACCTGCGTGAAGAAGTTCAGCAAGAGGGATTTGCTCGTAACATTGGCGCGTTCAGCCGCTTTCTAGAAGCTGCGAGTTTTTCTCAAGGTGGATTGCTCAATATGGCAGCTGTGGCCCGTGAATGCGCGGTGTCGGCTAAAGTTGTCGAAGACTATTTCAGTATACTTGAAGATCTATTGATTGCCATCCGCTTACCAGTTTTTGTCAAACGTGCCAAACGGCGGTTGATTACGCATCCCAAGTTTTATTATTTTGATGCAGGAGTGTTTCAGGCGATCCGCCCGCGCGGTCCTTTGGATGCTCCAGAAGAAATTCATGGAGCTGCACTTGAGACGCTTTTCTTGCAAGAGGTGCGTGCTATTAATGATTACAAAGATTTGGGATATCGTTTGCATTACTGGCGGACAGCTGCGGGTGATGAGGTGGATTTTGTGCTGTATGGTGAGCGAGGGTTGCGTGCTTTTGAAATCAAAATGTCTCAGAATGTCCGCCCAGATGATCTCAGTGCATTACGCCGTTTCCGAGAGGATTTTAAAGAAGCAAAAACTTTTTTACTTTATCTTGGGCACCGTCGGTGGCATGACCGGGGCGTTGAGATAGTGCCGTTTGTTGATTGTGTTACAAATCTGAATCAATGGTTATAAGATTTAGCAAATTTCAAAATTCCTCCATTTAGCCTTCGCTTAATTCTTTATTAAATCTTTTCAAACAAAATCCATTTAAGCTGAACTTGTTTAGTCTGAATAGATTTGTCTATTCTGAATAGAATTTTGAATGATTCTTTGTTTTTTTGATTGTCTTTAGTTTGATTTGTATTTATTGTTAGATTCATCTGAAGCAAAGAGAGGTGAACTGAGTTTTGTGAATCGCTTCTTCTTTCAATTCACATCAAGCCTTTTAATCGTCACCCTTTTGGTCAATTTTTGTATTCCTTCTGGACTTGCTCAAGAATCTCAGCCACTGCTTTCTGTTCAATCAAGTCAAACACCTCTTACGTCTCCAGAGCGTGAAGCTCGTTCTTTGGAAGGAGACAATCATCTTCCTAATCCCCTTGATTCATTGCTTGAATCACCTCTTTCTAAATCGAAATCAGAATCTATTACTTACGAACTCAAATCAAACAACACCCAACTCCTCATCCATTTAAACAATGAAGAATCTCTTCTTTATGAATGGAACCCTGAAGAGGGAGTTAAAGAGCTTCTGGAATACACTAAAGACAATGTCACCATTCACTATGACACAAAGACTCAAACAAATGAACTCATCCTC
>JAHFHD010000105.1 GCA_023247075.1 Candidatus Omnitrophota bacterium
GGCAAAGTGATTGGCATCGACCAAACTGGTATTTTTTGTGGCAATCATTCCAACACACCTCAGAATGCAGGGGTGGCGGCTGGGGCTTGTTCGTGAAATCAGAGCCATCACTTTTTAATTTAAAAAACTTTATTTCATATTGCCAATGTATAGAGGACATAACCAATTGACTGTCATTCTGAGTCCTTCGCGTGTCATCCTGAACGACATATCTTGCGAGTGTGCACATCATCGTAGACGGACATCAAGTCCGTCTACGATGAGTACTGGCGCACATAATCGTAGGCAACGTCAAAGTTGCCTACGATTAGTGCTGGTGCATTGGCACCTGCATCAGGCGCCGGCAAAAGTGCGAGTGAAGGATCTAGCACTCGGGACAAACTCCGCGAAGAATCTACAAACAGAGATCCTTCGCCTTCGGCTCAGGATGACATTTCGTTTAGGTAGACTTAATCCCAATCAATCCAAAACAGGTTTTACACTTCTTGAACTTTTGATGGCGGTGGTTGTCATCAATCTGGTGGCGCTTGGAATTTTTGCGACCCTTTGGTTTTCAAAGCGTATTTCCACAACCGGAGGTGAAAGAGAAATTGCGATGTCGATTGTTGAGGCCAAGATGAATGCGCTCAAGCAAACAGGCGCAAAAAATTTGGTGGTTACTGGCCCGCGTCAAAGCGGCGCTGCCGCTAGCTGCATTTCATCTACTTGCGAAGCAGTTCCTGGACTCAGTCAGGGAGTTGTGAGCACAGTCATCACGGCACCTGAAACAGGAAATGACCAAGTAAAGGAAGCGAAGGTGCAGGTCAACTGGGTAGACAAAAAAGGTGTCTCAAAACAAGAAGCGCTTGCGACTTACCTGTACGACCCATCTTAATCAAGACATAAACACGTCCCATTTTATAACAGTGTCATCCTGAAGCCAGCATTCAAAGCAAAGACGAATGCATCCCACTTCATCCAGTGTGTCATTCTGAGGCGGAGCCGAAGAATCTAGCGAACTTAGATCCTTCACTTCGTTCAGGATGACACAGCGAAGGGCTCAGGATGACATACTCTGAATGGTTGCCGCGATCTCGCTCATTCCCCTAAGATAGTTTTTAAACTTCTGAAGAAACACATTAAAACAAAACCTATTCGGTATACTTTCTGTAAGAGTAGAAAAAGTATGTTTGGTCGAGCCTTGTTTGGAGGAAATTGTATGACCAGAAGAGGGATAAGCCTGGTTGAAATTATGATTGCACTTGCTTTGCTTTCTGTGGTGATGCTTGCTGTCGCAGCACTCCACTCTTCATCGTCCCGCCTCAGCAAATCTGTTCAGGATGAAATAAAATTGAGGCATGAGCTTGATTATGTTCTTCGTGACATGGAGCGGAACCTTATAGCTGCGCGGAATCCGATTATTGACCCTGCCCAAATTGAAGGATGCACAACAAATTGCTTGAGTGTGCAAAGAGAAGACGACACCGAAACCATTACGATTGATTATCTTTATGACGCGGGTCAAAAACGAATAACCAGGCGGATTACAAATGGAGCAGGTGCGGTGACAACCGACGTTCTTACTACCGGAGTCATCGTTCGAGTGAATGGAGCAGGAGGTGCAGTGCAGCCAATGTTTGAAATTGTCGAAGGAGAGGCAAATGACCGCGTTCAGGTGAATATTTCAGCAGAGAGCGATGGAAAAACTCTTCCCGGAATAACCAAATCTATTTTGCTTCGCGGAGTCAAAACATAAGAAAGGAGCAAGCCGAGCAAACATGAAACAAAACAAGCGCGGCGTGGCCATGATTCTTGCTCTTCTTCTCGTCATTGCTCTTGAAGCTTTGATTGTGGGCAGCATGCTGACTGGGATGCAAGTTCAGAGAACTTTTCAAAGAGACCTTAACCACACCAAGATGATTTGGGCGAGTGAAGCGATTGAGAATCGCATCATCCAGCTTCTGGATGAATACGTCCAATCTGAAGGAAAGCTTCCAGACACGGATCCAAGCGGCCTTGTTTTGGGAAATGATTCAGACATTACAAATCATGAAACCTTCTCAGAGTTTGCTGCGAATTGGTACGTAGATTTCCAGGAAGAATATTTAGATGTTCTTCAAAATGTGCAAGCTGCCGTAAACGATGTCACTCTAAAGAAAATTGAAACAACGAATGAAGGAACAAGTTATAACTTTTTAATTACACTCAAAAATCCAATAAGCAAAAGTGGAACAAAAATATTACAAAAAATTTTGCTGAAAACGAGCAGCGGAACCAATCCATTTGATTACAGCGTGTTTTACAATGATGATCTTGAGATTTCTCCGTCAGGAAATACGAATCTCACGGTTCAAGGTCCCATCTTTTCAAATGGGGATGTTTATGTAAATGCTCAAACATTTATGCAGAATGACACCACCAGTCCAACCATTTCAAGCACTCTTAAATTTATTAAAGCAGCAAACTATGCAGGATCCACGCAACCTTATGTCATCCAAAGTGCAGGGAATTTTTATGTAGGACCGAAACGTTTTGTAGGACGCAATTACCTTTTAGACAATGCTACTTACCTAGCTGCTGTTCCAGACTATTACAAGACCATGCCAAATGAGCTAGAAGTTTCTCCAGATGTTGATTTGGGAGCAAGTGCCACCCCGCGTTTTCTCCCCCGCGTTTACAATGTAACCAATATTCAAGACTATTATGGAGACAAGCAGGCATTTCGCCCCATAATCAAGGTTGAAAATGCTCAAAGCCAAATCATTTCATTAACTGATTCAATTGATCTTGCCCGTCCAGTAAACACTCATAAACGTTGGGTTGAATCTTTTGCATTGACCGATCCCAATCGCTGGACATCCTATTACACAATTGGTTATTCAAATGCAACCCAGACCTTTCCGATGAACGTTTCATCTACCTTTGACATTACAAATACCTCTACTTGGACAGGCAAACCAATGATTCATCCAAATTGGAACCGCATGACTGGAATCATTGAAGACAATTCAAATCTTCAAAACCAAGCAGGTGCTTCACCCATTCCAAATCAAGTTTTAGATTTCGGGCTTCCTTTAGATTCAAGCATCAATCCTTCCGGAGTGCATGCGCTCATTGAAGCTTTAACCGGAACCCAAACTCATCCATCTGATTTTCAGCCCGGGGACGGACAAACAAGAGCCAAGGTATGGGACACGTCTGAAATCGCCAAAGCAAAAATCCAATCGAAAGCAAACTTAGTGCTTTATTTTAATTCAGACAGAGGGGGAGCAAGCCCTGATCTTCAAAGCTTGCTCAATCAATACAGATATGAGGATCCGGGAGTGTCAGACCGCGTGGACACAATTTACGGGGTGAGTGAAAACCGTTCGGGCAATAACGGGTATTACCTCAACTTAAATACAGTTCTCACTCATAGGCCGGGAACAAAAGTGATTTATTTTCATGTTCCCGCCAAATATTACATGGTTGTTTTGGAGCATGGAGAAAGACTTCCCGAACAAGGTCTGACCATTGCCACGAATGGGAGGATTTTTATTGTTGGAGATTTCAATACCTTTAGCTACCACAAAACAACTTCTTCTGGAGGGTCTTGCGCGGCTGTGCCCTTTAGACTTTTGAATAAATATGTTTATGGTGACAGTTATGATTCAAATTGTTACATCACAAAAACCGAATGGGACAATGGACAGTGCTTGTCTAATGGAGGCTGCACACCTCCCCCCGCTGCAATTTTAAGCGACAGTTTTGGAGTTGCGACTCACACGGATAATCTGAATTACGCCCTTCAAATGAATTACTTAAAGGCCCAAAAGAGCTTAATGATTAATACTGCGCTTGTGACTGGTTCCCTCAAGTCCAGAATTTACCCCCGGCTCAATTGTCAGGCGGATATGGCTAATTGTTATTTTTTTAAACCCGACAATAACTCTAGCAAATCATTGTCCGGCGTTTTTACGAGCACTTATTTTTATTGTTCAGACGGCTCTTACACGTCAGGTCAAAATGGTGTCAGTGACACTTGCGAATATTACCGGGAACAACCAGCGGCAGGAGTTTATCATTACTACCTAAATCCAAAGAGCGCTTATTATCAGGATTTAAGCCACCGGACATGGGGTGGCGCTCCATCTTTAAATTACCCAGTTTGCGATCCCGCAATTCCAGATGTTAACAATCCGCAACATTGCAGTCATGTCCGCATCCCTATTTTTGTTGATGCCAATGATACGACAAAAGCAGTTGCTCCCATGTTTGGAATTCACTTCAGGTATTTAGAAAAAAATATGATGGATCAACAAACGTACATGTGCGACCAAATGAGTTGCACGGATGGCAGCACACCTCGATTAATCCGAGCCGGCACTCAATATGGTTACCGCGACCCCTTTTGGGGATGCGCCAATTTGGCCCCAGTTAATTATTCATGCTCACCCCCTCCGTTTAGTTACCAGCAGTTGGCCTATAAAACCGCTCACCCCAAATATGAAGATTTGTACAATGGACATTACAGTGGGGGGCTTGAAAGTTTAATTAATTTTCATGAGGACTGGAGTAATACAGAGTATTCGCTCAGATTCTTTGGCTCTTTGACAGTTCCTTATGAGTCCATTGAATTGAAATATTCATTCAGAGGAGATGGTACCGATTATGAAAGTATGGCTTATTATGGAAGTGATTGGGTGCATCCAATGACTCCTGCTCGCTTCATTCCTCCAAAAAATATAACTTTGCGTTACAACGAGAACTTTAAAACGAACTCTCCTCCAGGTTTTGGAAATGAATTCACCATCAAACGTGAACGCTGGAAAGAAGTAGAGAGTGAGTAAAACAAAGGAGGTGACCTGATGTGAAAGGAAATCAAAAAGGCGTGGCCATGATTCTTGCTCTTTTCCTCGTGCTTGCTCTTGAAGCCTTAATTATAGGCGGTATGCTGACTGGGATGCAAGTTCAGAGAACTTTTCAAAGAGACCTTGACCGCACCAAGATGATTTGGGCGAGTGAAGCCATTACGAATAGAGCCATTAAGCTTTTAGAAGAGTACATCAAAACCGAAAACAAATTCCCAAATACTGATTCAGACGGCTTTGTTGTGGGAAATAACTCATCCGTTACAGACCACACCACCTTCTCAAACTTTGTCACAGATTGGTACGCTGATTTTAAATCAAGAAATCCAGACATTCTTCAAGGTGTCAATGCTGAGGACATCACAATCAAACAGATTGAAACTGTCTCAGAGGGAAACCGCTATGACGTGACCGCTCACCTCATTAGCCCATCAAGCAAACGAGAAACCAAAATATTGCAGAGAGTCTTAGCCAAAAAGGGAAGCGGGAATAGTTTGTTTGATTACAGCGTGTTTTACAATGATGATTTGGAACTTACTAGAATGAGCCACTCTTTAGCAATTAATGGATCTGTTCATTCAAACAAAAATATTTACATCAATCCAAAATCTAGTTCTACTTCTAATTATGGGATTAGTATGCTTCCGAGAAATGGCGTGCCACTAATGTCATCAGCGGGTAATATCTATTATTATTCAAAGCGTTTTGTGGGCACCAATTATCTTTTGAGCATCCCTGCGTATAAAGAAAGAATTCCTTCATATTACCATACTGATGATGCCTCTATTTATAATCCTGCGAGCGGAATTGAAATACAACCACTCATGCGGAGTCAGGGAACCGCCTATTTATATGCACCTAAATTTTATTACGCGCATACTTGGGGTGATATATCATCAGCTATTTCTTATTCCCCATTTCCTACCTATGTGGGGGTTCAGCTGGGAACCAGCACACTTTATCTTCAGCCGCATTATTTTAACTGGTTTTACAATTCTTCTAAATATGCCATCCCATTTAATTACTGGGTATTTTTAAATACAGGACCGTATGGGGCATATTACAATCTTGATACTAATTCTAATTTCAACTCACCTTCATTGTCTCAATTTGTATCAACAAAATATTTAAGTGCCGCTGATGAAACTCAAAACATGCGGGATTTTGGATATTCTCTTACCGAAGGCACCGTAAACATTTTGAGTACGTCAA
The DNA here is from genome assembly GCA_023247075.1 of Candidatus Omnitrophota bacterium. Classification (GTDB taxonomy): domain Bacteria; phylum Omnitrophota; class Omnitrophia; order Omnitrophales; family Danuiimicrobiaceae; genus JAHFHD01. The sequence goes on from JAHFHD010000105.1 coordinate 6,042, forward strand.
CTTTTTATGACTTCAGTTATTGGCCTAATTTAGACGATGAGCCCCGTCCCCATCCTCAAGGAAGTCATGTTGATAATTTAGTAGAGGATAAAGTACCAGTTAAAATAATAGATTTGGGGATGCCGCTTAGTTCAAACATCAACCCATCTGGTATGCATGCTTTAATAGAACCTCTCACCGACCTATTTCCTGAAAACTCTCTGGGAACACGGGCTGTAACTCCAGATACTCCTGAAATCAAAAAAGCTAAATTTCAAAGTAAAGCAGATCTTAATTTGTACTTTAAGTTCACAGGCACTTTGCAGAGTCCTGGTCAAATCACTTACAGTTCAGATTACGAGCGACTTTTTGAGCTTGGCATCGTTAACAAAGAACTGTTTTTTTCTGGAGCTTACCAGCCTATAAAATTCAACATTAGGCGTTTTATTGACAAACAAAATTCCGGGGAGCTGAGCAAATCAAAAAAGATGATTTATATTCATGTTTATCCAGGGCAATACGTTTCGATTGAAAACGGTGAGGAATTACCGCAGAGAGGTTTAACTCTTGCGACAAATGGGGGAATGAGGCTTGGTTCCGGGTCTATTGGTGATTATCAATTTAACACGTTCATTCAGTTTCCAAGTCCGGACAGTTGTAACCCCCACAATGTTTATGCGGGAACATGCACTGTTCCACCCGCTGCTTTGATTAGCGACTATTTTTGGTTGGCAGGTGGGCCAATGTCCTGGAAAATAAATGCATCGATTCTTACAGGTCACACACCATCTCGATTAATAAAGCGATTTAATTGCAATGCGGACATGGGAAACTGCACTGAAGAACAAGTCAATAGTAATGGCACGCTGGGCGAGCCATTTTTCTCATACAGCTGTTCTGATAAAAGTTATGCAAATGGTCCTGCAACTGCAAGCCAAACTTGCGAGTTTTACCTTTGGAACCCAAATCCTGCTAAGCCGTTAGTGAAATATTACTATCTCAACTTGCGCAAATTTACCCAATTTGCATCAGGTTGCAATCCAGCGGTGAGTGACATTAATAATTCCAGCCATTGCAATCATTCAACCCGGCCTAGATATCCAATTTATGCTGATATTTGGGATAATACGGCACCCGTGTTTCCTTATTATGGTGTTTATTTTAATATGCTTTCACATCCTGCAACTACCACTCAAGTGCAATATAACCGAGCTTCAAGTTATGAGCGGCTTTATGAAATTCATCCGAATTATGGAGTAGAAGGAATTTTTAATTTAGACAGCTTGACTACCCCAGGTGCAAGTTTGGAATCTTCAGGAACACTGGCCGTTTTGTGGCCATCTCGCGAAAGAGATGAAGTAAATTTTCGTGGGTGGAGTTCATCGGAAATTGTGGTGAGATGGAATCCAAATTTAACATCCAACCCCCCGCCTGGTTTTGATGGTGGTGGAGCCAAAATCAAGCGTGAACGGTGGAAAGAAGTAGAGAGTGGGTAAAAGGGCGATTTTAAAATTCAAACATCCGAGGCAATAAGTAAAAAGGAATAAACAGAAGATCAAACAACTCGCTGCCGTTTTTCTGAGCGAGGAAAAGTCTAGCTTTCCAATGTCTTTTTCTTGATTTTGCCGTCTCATCTAGAAATTTTTCTTGGACGCAGAATGTTCATTGGAGGTATCATAAGAACCAATCGTGAAATACAAGGACAAGTAAAAGAGTCTGTAGCAAGCTAATGAATTGTGTTTGTTTAGCGCTTTGAAGCGCTTCACAAACTATGTCATTCTGAAGGAGCCCCGTAAATTTATTCTGCGGGGCGAACTGAAGAATCTGGCGAATCTAGATCCTTCACGGAGTTTACCCTGAGCGCCAGATCCT
>JAHFHD010000031.1:0-12768 GCA_023247075.1 Candidatus Omnitrophota bacterium
GAAACAAAAATTGGGGAAACCCGTCCTGAAATAAATCCGCTTGCACCAAGCAAGGATTCAGTTTCTGATTTAAGAGCAACTCATCAATATGTCGAGACCACTGCTGATTTTTTGGTTGAAAGTCCGCTTCAAGCTGTTCAAAATAAGGAAGCATCTTCTTTAGCCAGTAAAAACATGGATGTGCAAGTAAAGCCTGAAATACTCAAGTCGCGCGCTGCTGACTTAAAGCCACTCGAAACATCTAAAATTGAATTAGAAAATTTACCCATTAGTTTTAACAAACCTATTTTAACCACAAATACACCTACTGTCACACCTACTATTCAACTTGTTCAGAATCCACCACTTGTTTTAGCACCCTTACCCGCGCCTCATCCAATTGAAGTTCCAAATCAAAATCGAGGAGTTACAATCACTGTGACATTTACTCCAGAGCCGCGCTCTTCAGTTCCTCAAGTCATTACCACTCACACCCTTCAAATCAATGACGGACTTACGGTGGAATATCTCGACAACAACAGTTACCGCGTTAAAGAAGGAAAAGTCGTCCATGAAAGTGACAAAGAAGGATTTGTGGTGCTAAATGACGGATCAAGAGTAAAAATTGAGTTTCAAAGCGATTCCACTCAACCAAATTACGGAAGTGTAAAATCCCTTACCACGTCGGGATTCACCGCTTATTTTGAAATTGGCGTGAATAGTCATCTAAGGGCAAATAAGATTATCAGTTCCGACTCGTCTGATCCGAAAGATAATTACGAGTATGTGATCGATTATAAAAATCGGTCGATTGTTCAAACAAGTTTTTATAGCACACGGGCACGCTACTTTGTTCAGGATTTAGAAGAATCTTTTTGGCTGATAGTCAAGTACGGCGCCAGCTACAATCCTTCTAATTACACAGTTCAATTACTTGAAATTCCAGGCCCCCAAGTTAGTTTTAATTATTTCGATGGGAAGCTAACAGAAATACGGCAGTATGTAGGAACTGGCGAAAATCCATCTGGCGTATCAGGATTCTCTTCTGTGTTATTTTATTCTGTACTTCAGATCGGAGCTTTGGATATTCAAGAATCAGATTTAAAATCTTTTGAATCCCGCACTTTTGAAGGACTGAGATCTTTACTCAAAGATGATTATTTGGTGCGTGCTCGTCAAGATGTCATAGGGGATCGTCAAGCATTCCGTCTTTACCATCAGAACTTGAGCGGGTTGCATTTTGATTATGCATTTTTCATGTGTAGCATCTCAAATGGCTGCTATGGTCGACCTGATGTTTATAAGCAGGTTTCTACAGTGATAGACGACCAAGGTAACATCACCCTCACCGCTCCTCAAACAGACGGCACGAACAAAATCTATGAAGTGAAGATTGATAAAGAAGGACTTGTAAGTTTAACCCTCACCCCCCAAGTCATCGCCACTCACACCCTTCAAATCAATGATGGACTTACGGTGGAATATCTCGGCAACAACACCTACCGCGTTAAAGAAGGAAGTGTCGTCCATGAAAGTGACAAAGAAGGATTTGTGGTGTTGAATGATGGCACACAAATTCGAATTTATTTTCTAGGAAAAGGTGAAGTGAGTATTCCTGAATTAGGTTTTATTAAATTTATTGAAGTTTTTAATTCCAAAAATAACTTAAGAGACATTGCTTTCTTTGAGTCAGCTAAATCTAAAAATGGAAGCAATCTTCTTCGTGTCAAGCAGATTACGACAGTGTCAGGCAATATCATTGTGCGGAAGAAGGTCCTGGATTATGGACAAGGTTCCATCATCGATGAAGGGGATGATGCTTTCGGACATTTCAGAAGCATTCAGCTCTTCAAAACTGCTGAAGGAATGGAAAAACGCATTTCAATCAGTCAAGGCACCATTCAAATTTTCCACAATAATTTTGAAGACTTCTTCATTAACATGACATCAGTTGGTGGCATTACAAAATCCATCTGGCATCATGATGGTAAAGAGTTTTATGGAGTCCTTCAAATCGGAACACTTGATCTTTCCGAACGTGCGTTAAGAGATATTCCGTTAGAAAAGAGAACTCCCGAAGCTTTAAGGTATTTACTTCAGAATGATCTTTTGATTCGCAAGGGCCAGACAATTCAAGCAAATGATGGAACAAAATTTGAATTGTTTGATGTCAATTTAAACCATGTTGCTTTCTACATCTCTAGCTCGAATAAAGAATTTCTTACAGAAACAAATGTTGATGGGGTGATTACGCTTACGATTCCTGAGTCAAAAGGCGGCAAACAGGTATATCAAGTGGAGGTTAATCAAGGAGGAGTTCTCTCGCTCTTTCTGATTCATCGCGTTTTTGTAACCGAGAAGTTCGCTCCTAATGGCCAACTGATTGAGCGGCGCATTAAAGAAATAGAAATTGATCGAAAGGCCGGTACGAAAACGGTGCTCGTGACAATTGAGTCCTATGCAAAAAATGGAAAACTCATCACGCGCAATTCTTATGTTTCTATTTTTAAAGGGAATCAGACTGTCGAAACGGTGAATACGGTGGAATCTTATGGAGCCAATGGTTTTTTAAAGACCAAGACAGTTGATGCCAAAGTGACTCATGGTAAAGGCGCTCCCTATTTATATTCTACCGAAGAAACCTACAATACACGTGGATTACTAATCAGTAAATCTGCTGTGCTTCTCAAAGACGGCATTAAGTATGTGATTGTGTACACAGTGACACGCGGATCAATTATGGTGACGCGCGTCCTGCGCGGAAGAGTTGAGATGCCAAGACTTGGCGGAAAAGGTGAAATCAATCCCCAAGCAATTGCTGCGAAATTAGCTGGGACACCTTAATTATTTTATTAAAGCCTTCCATATTTTCGCGCTAAAAAAATCTAGTTTTTTCTCCCGCCCTGTAGTAAGATGCAGCCCTTCACCGATTTATTTAATACCAAATTCGAAGATAAATTGTAGCTTTTAAACTTCCAAGTCGAAAGGATTGTGCAATGATGGTTCATTCGAAACAGAGAAATAGTGTGATTGTACGAATTGCTGGCGCTGCTGGAGACGGTATTGCGTCAGCGGGTGAGTTTTTTGGGAAGATTTGTGCCCGCCAAGGTCTCCATATTATGGCTTACAATGCCTACCAATCGGCAATTCGCGGCGGTCATGTGTGGCTTCAGCTTCACGTGGGCTCAGAAAAGACACTGACTCATGGCGAGAAGCCAGACGTCGCCATTCTCCTCAATCGGACAAGTCCTGCTGTTCATATTCCAGACATGAAATCAGGCGGCGTTGTTTTTTACAATTCCTCATTAATTACAGAAGACCTTTCTAAAATGCGTGATGATTTGACCTACCACCATTTTCCGTTTCTTGAAACGGTGAATGTACCCGGCGCTACAGCGGTCATGGCAAACACCATGCTTGTAGGCTGCTTAATAGAAGTGCTGGGAATCAATCACGAATTGGGTCTCGATGTAATTCGTGAACGTTATAGTAAAAAAGGTGTAGAGATTGTAGACCTCAATAGCAAGGTGTTTGAGCGGGGCATGGAATGGGCCCAGCAAAATGCGAAGCGGTTTGACCTTGCACTTAAAGGCGATGGAAAAAAGCGGATGTTCCTTACGGGCAATCATGCTTTTGGAATGGGGTTTCTTGCTCACGGACTTAAGTTTTACGCGGCTTACCCCATGTCTCCTTCAACCGGTATTCTTCATTACCTCGCCACCAAAGCAAAATCCCACAAAATCGTAGTCAAACAAACCGAAGATGAACTTGCCGCAGTTAATTTTATTATTGGCGCAGCTCACGCAGGAGTTCGTACAGCGACGGCAACCTCAGGCGGTGGTTTTGCCCTGATGACTGAAGGGATTGGGCTTGCCGGAATGCTTGAGGAGCCGATTGTGGTGGTGAATGTCCAGCGCGGAGGACCCTCGACTGGAATTCCAACCAAACAGGAGCAGGGAGATCTCAATCAAATGCTTGGTGCTTCACAGGGAGAATTTTCTCGTATTGTGCTCGCTCCCACTGACACTGAAGATGCTTTTCATACGGCAGGCCGAGCACTTAATCTTGCTGAAAAATATCAGGTTCCCGTGCTTATTCTGTCTGATTTATTTTTGTCTGAACATTTTCAAACATGCGTGCCATTTCAGGTGAAACAACCGATTGAGCGGGGTAAGATTCAGAATTCGGTTAATGGGCAGTACAAACGGTTTTTGATTACGGATGATGGAATTTCACCGCGACTTCTCCCTGGAACTCCCGGCGGAATGTACTGTTCACCAAGTGACGAGCACGATGAAGAAGGAATTGTGACAAGCGATGTTTTGGCAGGACTTCCAGAGGCACGCGAATTGAGAATCAAACTTCAGTCTAAACGAATGCGAAAACTTGAAGCTATTCGTCGTGAGGAAATGCGTCCTCCTACTTTAACAGGACCCCAAGACGCGGAATTTACACTAATGGGATGGGGCTCTACATATGATGCCATTGAAGAGGCATGTCAAATTTTTGCTCAATTTGGCACAAAGGTAAATCATTTACATTTTACCGACCTCTTTCCTCTTCCTACGGAAAAAGTGCTTGAAATACTAAACTCGTGCAAGGAAGTAATCGGAGTTGAAGGCAATTACACAGGTCAAATGGCAAAGTTAATTCGAATGGAAACCGGGTTTCATATCAAGCGCTCTGTTAACCGCTTTGATGGAGAACCATTTACGGGAGAAGATATTTATAACCGTGTGAAGAAGGAGCTTGCATATGTCTAGTGAGGTAAAAGATTTTAATCATAAAGTAGCGCCGGACTGGTGTCCTGGCTGCGGTGATTTTGGTTTGCTGGCCGGCCTTAAAAAAGCACTTCCATCTGTTTCACTAGAAACCCATGATGTGATGGTCGTTTCCGGAATTGGATGTTCTTCCAATTTGCCGGGATTCATCAATACATATGGACTACACACACTTCATGGCCGCTCACTTCCGATTGCCCAAGGTTTTAAACTTGCGAATCACAAAATGACGGTGGTTGCGGTTGGTGGCGATGGAGATGGCTATGGAATTGGAGTGGGTCATCTGGTTCACGCGATGCGACGGAACATCGACATGACTTACCTCGTGATGAACAATTCCATTTATGGATTGACGACTGGTCAAACTTCACCGACGAGTGGTTTTCAGATGAAAACAAAGTCAACACCATTTGGAAATCCTGAGCTGCCCCTTAATCCACTGACGCTTGCTTTAGGGTCAGGTTGTGGTTTTGTTGCTCGTGTTTACACAGGTCACGTCACTCAATTAATTGATATTGTTCAAAAGGCGATTAAACACCCCGGCTTTGCATTGATTGACACATTTAGCCCATGTGTCACGTTCAACAAAATTAATACTCACCAGTATTACAAGGAAAACGTTAAAGACATTAATAAACTTGGACACAATCCGTCTGACCTGTATGCTGCATTCCGCGAAGCAACGCGGGAAGACTGCATCACGACTGGAATTTTCTACCAATCTGACCGCCCCTGTTATGAAGCGTCAGAGGAAGAAACTTTACGCGAGCCGCTCTTTGCCCATAAGCTTGGAATTTCAAGGGAAGAAGAGACGGCGTTAATGGCTGAGTTTGTGTAGGTTATTATTTTCTTCGCATTGTTCGGATTGATTGAATTGTAGGGGCAAGCAAGTGCTCTGTTAAGATTGAAATGGCGAGTTGGCCATTTCAATCTGTACAAGAGGTTCTTAGCGCTTAGCTTGCCCCTTATCATTTTCAAAGGTCTTGAATGAAAAAACAAATGAACAAGCCCACCCTCTCGCTTTTGGCTGGCCATCGAATCATCAGATTTCTTTCCAAAAAGCGAAAATCACTCAGCCCGCTTCTTATTTTGACGCATGATTTCCCAGATCCAGATGCACTCGCAAGCGCTTTTGCACTTCATTTTATTGCAGAACGAGTTTTTGGAATCGAAGCGCGCATTGTGTACGGCGGAATTGTCGGAAGAATGGAAAACCGGGAGATGGTCAGGTTGCTTAAAATTCCACTCCGTAAGGTGAAGAAAAGCGAGCTTCGCAAACATCCCAACATTGCTTTGCTTGATACTCAGCCTGATTTTGAGAACAATCAATTCCCCAAAAATAGACACGCGACGATGGTGATTGACCAGCATGAATCAATTGGCGAACAAAACGCGGATTTTTCACTAATCGACACAGAATGTGGAGCCACCTCAGTTTTGCTTGCTCAAGCCATTTTAAGTTTAAAGATTGATGTTCCACAAAAAATTGCTACGGCACTGGTGTATGGCATCTTGTCAGACACGATGGATTTATACAGGGCAAAACGTCCTGACGTGATTGAAACTTATCTTGAAATTATTCAGCACTGTGACCTTAAAGCACTAGCGCGAATTCAGAATCCGACTCGTTCAAAACTTTTCTTTTCGACTGTTGGAAGAGGGATACAAAACGCTGTCATCTGCAAGAATATTTTGATGTCTCATCTTGGATTTGTTTCAACTCCGGATGTGGTTTCGCAAATCGCTGAGTTTTTAATGACTTATGAGCGTGCGCGTTGGTCACTTTGCACCGGGCGCTACAATGGGAAACTTCATGTGTCGCTTCGAACGGCGCAGCCCAATGCCCAGTCGAGTGAGATTTTAAGGGACAGCCTTGAGCGGCGCTCGGATGCGGGCGGGCATGGAACGATTGCAGGGGGAAGTTTTAAGGTTGGCATTCGCGCTTCTTTAAAAACATGGCAGGAGGCCGAAAATAATTTGGTTGTGCGTTTTCTTAAGAGACTCCGCATCGGACTCAAAAGGCAAATATTTTCCCGCCCATTTTTGGAACGCAATCCAGAAAAATTGAGTTCATAGAAACTATTTTGAAATAATGTTATACTCATCGCGTACAAAGCGTGAGTTTCTTTACCTAAACCAGGAAGCATAAATAGGACATTCATCGCGATGCAAAAATCGGTAGAAGCCCGCCTCAAAGAAAAAAAAATTTACCAAGTCATCAATAGCAAATGTGTCCAAGCAGGGCCTGATTTGCCAATTCGGGATGCGATTACCTTCATGCAGGAAAATAAATCTGGTTATTTGGTCATTGCGCATCGAAAAAAGCTGGTCGGAATGTTTACGGAAACAGATATTTTACACAAAGTACTTGTGCAGAATATTGACTGGACCAAACCCGTGCGTGATTTTATAAATCCTGTGCCGGCGTCTTTAATGCTGACCGATTCAGTGATGAATGCAATTGACGTGATGAGCCAGAAGCGCCTTTACCATATTCCGCTTGTGGATGAGAAGAATCAATTGGTGGGAGTGATTTCAGTGAGAACGCTTATTCGGTTTCTCGCCGAGTTTTACCCAACCGAAGTGTACAATTTACCACCGGATCCGGCACAAGTGATGGAGACTCAAGAAGGTGGATAAGCTTCAATCTCAGAGCGGTTCTCAGAATCCGCTAAATAAAGAAAAAATAATTGTTTCTGCAATTACCATCCGGTTTGCTGGCGATTCTGGAGATGGAATGCAGCTTACTGGAGACCAGTTTACAGACACTGCCGCTGTGATGGGAAACGACTTTGCAACACTCCCTGATTTTCCTGCCGAGATTAGAGCACCCGTCGGAACACTTCCGGGCGTTAGCAGTTTTCAAATTCAATTTTCAGAGTCGATTATTTTTACACCCGGGGATTACTCGGACGTTTTGGTTGCGATGAATCCCGCCGCTCTCAAAGTAAATTTAACCAATGTCAAAAAAAACGGGATGATTATTGTTAATGAAAGTGTGTTTAATGAAGTCAATCTCAAGAAAGCGGGGTGGAAAGTCAACCCACTTTTGGATGGGACGCTTCAGAATTTTCAGGTGCTCAAAGTTCCTCTTTCAGAGCTGACACAAAATTCACTTAAAGACCTCCCGCTTAAATTGTCTGAAGTCGAGCGATGCAAAAACTTTTTTGCTTTGGGAATCGTATTTTGGCTTTATTCACGCACGTTGGACCATACCACGACATGGATTCGCAACCGATTTGCAAAGCGCCCTGAAATCGCAAATGCCAATGTTGTGGCGATGAATGCCGGTTACAATTATGCTGACATTACAGAAATCCTGCAGACTCAGTATGAAATTCGGAAGGCGGACCTTGAACCGGGAGTTTACCGGAAAATTACAGGCAACGAGGCGGCCGCAATTGGATTCATTGCGGCAGCGCAGCTAGCAGGAAAAACTCTTTTTTATGGTTCTTACCCAATTACTCCTGCGAGCAACATTTTGCATGACCTTGCAAAGCATAAACACTTTGGTGTCAAAACTTTTCAGGCAGAGGATGAAATCGCGGCCGTAGGTTCTGCTATTGGAGCATCGTTTGGCGGTGAGCTCGGTATTACTGGAACAAGTGGCCCGGGAATTTGTCTGAAGTCAGAAGCAATTAATTTAGCGGTAATGGCCGAACTTCCTTTAATTGTGATTGATGTCCAGCGCGCAGGTCCGAGTACGGGAATGCCGACAAAGACAGAACAAACAGACCTTTTACAGGTCATGTTCGGACGAAACGGGGAATCACCAATTGCGATTGTGGCACCCAAGACACCGTCAGATTCATTTCAAATGGCAATTGAAGCTGCGCGTCTTGCCATTACGTTTATGACTCCGGTTGTTTTTCTTTCAGAAGGAAACATTGCAAATGGAGCGGAACCGTGGAAACTTCCCGCTCTTGAGGATTTACCCAAAATTGCAGTCAAACATGCCGAGCCAGGCGCAACCCCCTTTCTTCCTTATGAGCGGGATCCTGGAACGCTTGCAAGAAAGTGGGCAATTCCAGGCACCAAGGGTCTTGAGCATCGCATCGGTGGACTTTCAAAAGCAGATTTGACTGGAAATGTGAGCTATGACCCGGAAAATAATCAAAAGATGATTAATTTGCGCGCCGAAAAAATTAATCGCATTGCCAATTATATTCCCGAGGCGGTTGTGGAAGGGCCTTCAACCGGAAAACTTTTGGTTTTGGGTTGGGGCGGAACTTACGGGGCAATTTACGAGGCGGTTCGGAATTTGCGCGCGGAAAATAAAACAGTGGCACACACGCATCTGAATTACCTCAATCCGTTCCCAAAAAACTTGGGAGATATTTTGCGGCGCTTTGAATCCATCTTAATTCCGGAACTCAATATGGGTCAGCTTCTTTTTTTAATCCGCGCTAAATTTCCAGGTGTCCACACCGTTGGATTAAACAAAGTTCAAGGTCAGCCATTCCGAGTGGCTGAAGTTGAAGAAAAAATAAGGTTGCTTTTATGAGTCCAGAGAGCGTGACGCCAAAACTTTCACATTCCAGAGAAGATTTCATTTCAGACCAGCAGGTTCGCTGGTGTCCAGGCTGCGGCGATTATGCCATTTTGGCAACGATGCAGCGCACACTTTCTAAATTTGAAATCCCCAGAGAAAAATATGTTTTCACACGATTCATGGCCGCGCGCCTACAATTGCCACCGGTTTAAGACGTGTTCATCCGGAACTTTCGATTTGGGTGATTACGGGGGATGGCGATGGTTTGAGCATTGGCGGCAACCATTTAATCCACTGCATGCGCCGCAACGTCAACATCAACATTTTGTTTGTGAACAACCAAATTTACGGGTTGACTAAGGGCCAGTATTCCCCGACTTCAGTGTTTGGCAAAATCACCAAATCGTCTCCGATGGGTGCGATTGATTACCCGATTAATGCGCTTCGCATTGCCATTGCTTCCGAGGCAACTTTTATTGCGCGCACACTTGACAATGTTCCAACCCACATGGCTTATGTTTTAGAACGGGCGCTGAAACACAAAGGCGTGTCTTTTGTCGAGATTTACCAAAACTGCATCATCTTTAATGACAAAACTTTTGATTCAGTGACCGGTCGCGATTACCGGGAAGAACGTATGGTTTATTTGGAACATGGAAAACCGCTTGTGTTTGGGAAAAATATGGACAAGGCAGTCAAAGTCAAACGGCTTCGGCCGACGGTGATTAAACTTTCCGAGCGCGCGCCCAATGAAGAACTTTTGGTTCATGATGAGAAGGCAACGGACGCCAATCACGCGTATTTATTGACGCAGATGGAGTACCCCGAGTTTCCAGTGCCCTTCGGTGTTTTTCGTGACATTGAACGTCCAACCTATGATGAAATGATGGACAGGCAAGTCGAAGAAGCAATCAAACAGAAGGGAAAGGGAAGCCTAAAGGAGCTGATTTATGGCGGAGAAACCTGGACTGTTGGTGCATAAAACCGTCAAGTGTTCTTCTTGCGGCGTTGAAAATGTTTTGGGCTCTGACTCCTGTGAGCAGTGTTTGCATTCGCTCATGCAAAAGGGACTTCCCAGACCCAAGGATGATGACCGATTTCAACATGCTTTGATGACGGCGCCGGTTGGAAAGCTTTTAACCGGAAAAGACTTACTTGTGTGCAAGCCGACTGACACCGTACTTAAAGTGGTGAAAGTACTTCAAACCGAAAATAAAAGCTGTGTGCTTGTCTACGACAAAAAACATCTGGTTGGGATTGTAAGTCTGCGTGATTTGTTGCGTAAAATTGCCGGAAAGTATGATGACCTTTCTAAAATAAAAATCGCCATTGCCATGACGCCCAGTCCAGAGTTTGTTCGAGCGGAAGACCCGATTGCTTATGCGGTCAATAAAATGGCGATGGGTGGTTTCCGGCACATTCCGGTTCTTGACCAAGACGGAGCTCCTTACAGCATTATTTCGATTAAGGACGTCCTCGGATATTTGTCCCGCAGCGGAAAACCACCCAAAAGAGATTAGTTAAACTTCGTTCTTCTCGTAAATTCATATGACTAAAAAAACCAGCGTGACTATTGTGTCCTTAGCGCTTCTCTTCATTGGAGTTGCCGCATATTTTATTTTTACTTTTGATTTGAATCGTTACCATGTGCGCTTCGTGTCAGAAGTGGAAAAATTTTTGGGTAATCCAGTCGAAGCAGGTCCCTTGTCACTCAGTTTTAATCGTGGCATCGCGCTTAAGATGGGCCATCTGAATGTGTACCCGGACAAGAATCATTCTGAGAATGCCGTACTTCAAATCTCAAGCATACAAGCCACACTTGACCCAACTCAATTGCTTCGCCAGAAGATTCAAATCGCGTCAGTTGCAGTTGACCAGCCGAAATTTCACGTGATTAGGATGCCAGACTCAACCATTCGACTGCTTGGATTTTCACCAGCATCTGCAGAGAAAAAATCAGAGGATGACAAAGTTGGTTTTTCCCTACTGATTGACCGTCTTGATGTTAGAGATGGTCAAATGCGTCTGACAGATAATCTGGTGACTCCGCCGCTTCAAATTGAGGCCCGCGCAATTGATTTCGCAGTTCGTGATTTGGGGTTTTTAAAACCAGTTCAACTTGATGTAAAACTTGGTATTCTTTCTGAAAAACAAAATGTCTCGGTTCATGGTTCGCTCAAAATCCCAATTGACGGTCAACCATTTGAAATTCAAAATGCCGAAATTTTAGTCGACCTTTCACAAATGAATCTCACCGAGCTCAATCGTCTTTTGGCTCAAATGGGTTTTCCGATTTTTGAGAATTCTCTTCAAGGAAAACTGTTTGCTAATCTGACGCATCTAAAAATTGCTAGTGGGTCTCCAATTGAGCCTGAAGTAACCATTCGCTTGTCTGATGCGCGGGTAACGCTTAATCAAGTTCCAGCGTCGTTTGAAGAGATTTCATGTTTTGGGCATTGGTCAGGCGCTGGGCTCCAAGTGGAAAATTGTGCGGCACATTTTTCGGATGGAGCGCTTCAATTAAAACTCACCATTCCTCCAAGTCACTTAAAACAGCCAGCTGCAGTTTCGTTTTCGGCTGAAAAGTTAAATGTGGCGCAACTATTACCGCCAAATGAACGCCAATCCACTCCATCGATTAAAGGCGAGGCGAATCTTTTTTTGAACGGAAATTTTTTACCTGCTGATGCTCAAACTTCAATTTCAGGCCAGGGTGAATTGGTTTTAAAAGATGGAGTGCTTGTCAATTTTAATTTGCTCCGAGAAGTTTTTAGCACAATTTCAATCATTCCAGGTCTTTCTCGAAAACTTGAAGAGAGACTTCCTGAAGAAGAGCGTCAAAGAATTGAAATACGCGACACAGCATTAGGAGTTGTCAAAGTTCCCTTTGTGATGGACCGTTTCGGAATCCAATATCAAAATCTTGAAATTGTGACACCCGACTTTTCTTTTGTGTCTTCCGGAAGAATCAATTGGAACAAGTCGCTTGCCATTCAGGGGATGTTAAAAATTGGCCCTGGATTTTCAGATGCACTCGTGCGAAGTGTAAGTGAGCTCAGTACCTTTTTAGATGAAGAAGGCCGCTTGACCCTTCCCGTTGATATTTCTGGAAGTTTTTCAAAGCCAGTTGTGATGCCAAATGTGTCGGCTGTTGCAACCCAACTCGTTGTTTCAAAAGCCGAAGAACTGCTCGCCAGTCTGCTTAAGAAATAATCCTGCATTTTTTCCGTACAGTCACTTCAATCTTGCTGCTTTGCATTTAACTATTCAAGCAGGCATACTTTTGTTAGTACCTTGTCAATTTAAATTTTACCGGCGCTTGTTGCGCCAGTACTCATCGTGTCGGACTTGATGTCCGACTACGATGATGTGCCGGCGCTTGTTGCAGGTGCCAATGCGCCAGTACTCATCGCACTGCGCGCTTTTTGCAGGCGCTTTATGCGCCAGTACTAATCGTGGCAACTTTGACGTTGCCTACGATTATGTGCGCGAGCACTTTACGGGAAGAACTTGACG
>JAHFHD010000031.1:12868-15650 GCA_023247075.1 Candidatus Omnitrophota bacterium
TGCGCCAGTACTCATCGCACTGCGCGCTTTTTGCAGGCGCTTTATGCGCCAGTACTAATCGTGGCAACTTTGACGTTGCCTACGATTATGTGCGCGAGCACTTTACGGGAAGAACTTGACGTTCTTCTCCGAAAGTGTGTCGGACTTGATGTCCGACTACGATGATGTATGGGTCGCGGTACTGTGGACGTCCCGATGTAAGAAGTAACAAATTCAAGGTTGACGCTACACGAGTGTTTCAATAACCCAAAGCGCTACAGTGAATGTATTAAGCGTATTTAATCCTATTTTTGAGAAGCTCGTCGAAATCAAGGGCCAGGAAATTTTTTTAAAGGCCGGAACCATTCCTCGGGCAAGAGTCGGCGGAGAATTAGTTATTCTTCCGTTTGAGAAAACCGACCAAGCACTCATCGTTTCCTTCTTGGATGCGATTCTTAATCAAGTTCAGAAAGATTCCCTTCAAAAATACCGCAGCGTGGATTTTGCATTCAGTGCATCAAAGAACGACCAACGATTCCGCGGCAATGCCTTTTTCCAAAATGGATTTTATTCAGTTGTTATTCGCAGACTCTGGCGGGAGATTCCATCATTCGAATCTCTGCGTATTCCCCAAATTTTGCAAAAAGTGGCCCTTGAACGATGCGGGGTTATTTTGCTTGGAGGTACGGTTGGATCTGGCAAAACCACAACGATTAATGCCATGCTCAATTACATGAACGAGCATACCAAAAGGCACATCATTACGATTGAAGATCCGGTGGAATATGTTCATGAGGACCACAATTCGGTCATTAATCAGCGTGAAATCGGCCAGGATGCGATTGATTACCGCTCAGCATTGCGCTACGTTGTGCGGCAATCGCCAGACGTAATTATGATTGGTGAAATGCGTGACGCTGAGACATTTAATTTTGCATTGTCGGCATCTGAAGTGGGGCGGCTTGTGATTTCATCAATTCACGTCAAATCAGTCACGCAGATTTTTGACCGCATTTTGAGTTTTTTTGGAAGAGAGCACCGGGACGCTATCGTCAATCATTTGTCTTACCACTTGACTTGCTTTGTGGTTCAGCGCTTGCTTGTCAAAAAAGATGGCCGCACACTTGTGCCTGCGTTTGAGGTGATGGTAGGCACGTCGCTTATCAAGCAGCTCATTCGTGAAAAGAATTTTGAAAAAATTCCTCAAGCATTGCAAAACGGTTCCCACGAAGGAATGCAGACGATGGACAAAGCTATTTTTGATTTATGGAAAAATGGTGAAATTTCAAGTGAAGAAGCACTGAGCGCTTGTGACCATCCGATTGAATTTGAACGGCAAATGAAGGGCATTCATGTGGATGGTCACAATGCCAGTATTTTGGGTGGGTGATGGGGCTATGAACCGTTTCATTTTTTTTCTCGCATTGACTTTATTAATTGTCGGCTGTTCCCATGAAGCGATTGCTCCCAAGACAATTGGTCAGGAGAAAATGCCGAAAGACAGTAAGGGAAAAGAAATAGACGTCGTACAGGAGGCACGCGTCAAAGTAGAGGAGTTGCCGCTAGAAGTATTGTATGCCGAAACAAAAAATGAAGTGCGGGAAATTATTAAGGAAAAAGACAAGCTTGACACATTGAATGTTGAGCTCAAAGCTGTTCAGGAATCAAATGTTGATTCAACGGATTCAAAAGCAATTGAAGAAAAAGTTGGAATACTTCGAAAGACAATCAACCAAAGGGCACAGCGGTACAATGTTTACGCAGCAAAAATTAGAAAATCAGGCGGAGAGCCCCCTAAAATTCAGGACCTAAAGAAAGAAGAAGCGCAGAAGAATCATTTGCAGTCTAATGCCTTCTGACATTTAATTTTACTGGCGCTTTTTGCCGGCGCTAATGCGCCAGTACTCATAAAACTCGGTACTAAATCCAAACCGCAGTTGGATTCAGTCCAAATCAACCCAGCTTGAAACTCTTCCAAACAACTTCATTTCACTGGCCAAGTCGTGTAGTAGATGTTCATATTCTTTGACTTCTTTTTTGGCTTCAAGTCGCTGGGTTTTGACTTTTAAGCTGCGCTGGGCTTTTTCTTCTGCGCGGGTGGTTTTGGTGCTCATCACGACCTCTTTGGTTTGTAACCAAATCATCGGCATAGTCTTTAATCAAATTAATTATTTTTAATGCAACCAATCAAGGGGAATGGGGTGGGAACCCCGCTAAAGGAGATTACTGTTTTAATCCTCTAGCGGGGCATTGAGGCAATAATTACCGGCGGCGTTTTTTCCTTGAAATCTTTTTCACTATTTTTTTCTTTCGACGCATGGTAGTTCCTTTCTGTTAGTGCAGGCAACAAGCCTGCGTTGTGTTCTTGAATAAACCATAACATGGATCAAAAAGGCTCGCCAATTTCCGAAAATAAATTTTGTTAAAATAGAACTTAAAAAACGTTTTGAGTAACTTTCACCCTTGTTGATTTGAGTAACCGCTAAGCGTATGATGCTTAATTGAAACGAGACAAAAAAATGAATTCAATGACTCCTCAAGATTCCAATTCCGGCGGTGAAGTTTTTCAAATTTCTCCAGCGGAGCTTCAAGTCAAATTGAAAAGCGCCCATCCGCCATTTCTTTTGGATGTCAGGGAACCATTTGAGTATGAGCTTGCGAACTTAAATGGAATACTTATTCCTGTGGGAGAGATTGAGGAACGTTTGGATGAACTTCCGCGTGACCGTGAAATTGTAGTTTATTGCCATCATGGCGGGCGAAGTCACTATGCAGCTGAGCTTTTAAAGCAGGCGGGATTTAA
>JAHFHD010000031.1:15750-20637 GCA_023247075.1 Candidatus Omnitrophota bacterium
GGACATTCAAAATTGATGCTAAAAAGCAGCTTAAACTCAAAGTGGGTTCATTGACAGTCTGCTCATGGAGTGTTACACTCACACCTTATTTGTGAAGCTGTGTCAAGGAGAGCCTAAGTTGTTCCCTCAAAATGAGTAAGGTTACTAATCGGTTTCAAAATAAAGATTTATTTTCTACCATGAATCATGCCGGGCGATTCGCTGAAATTCTCTCCCATTTTTCTAATGTCAAAGTTCTTGTTATTGGCGACTTTATTTTAGATGAATTTGTCTGGGGTTCGGTTGAACGCATCTCACCTGAAGCGCCGGTTCCTGTGGTCAATGTGGAACGCGAATCTTTTGTTCCCGGAGGAGCGCTTAACGTGGCCAATAATATTCGCATGTTAGGTGGGACCGTGTTTCCCTGTGGAATCATTGGAAGAGATTTGCATGGGCGAATGCTGGTCAAATTAATGCGCGCAGAAGGGATTGATACCGAGGGCGTTATTTATGATTCAAAACGCCCCACAACACTTAAAACGAGAATTATTGCACACTCCCAGCAAATGGTCCGGTTTGACCGGGAAGTTGCTCGTGAACTTAATAATGACCAGAGAAACGAAGTATTTCGCTACATTCAAAAAGTGATGCCCCAATGTGACATCGTGGCGCTTGAGGATTATGGCAAAGGAGTAATTGAGCCTTGGCTCTTGACGCGAATCTTGAAACTCGCAAAGTCTGAAGGGAAGCCTGTGATTGTGGACCCAAAAGAAAAACATTTTGCCTACTACCGAGGTGTTACAGCAGTAACTCCAAACCGCAAGGAAGCAATCGGCGGGCTTTCCAGAGAGAAGAATCGCGACACTCTTTCAATTGAGCAGGTTGGGAAGAAACTTCTGAATCGTCTTGGCGTTGAAGCGGTGCTCATTACATTGGGCGAAGAAGGAATGCTTCTGGTTGAAAAAAGCGGGGAAGTTACTCGGATTCCAACCGCTGCTCGTCAGGTCTATGATGTTTCGGGAGCGGGGGACACAGTCATCGCAGTTTTTTCAATGGCAATTGCCTCAGGTGCAAATAAGCGCGAAGCAGCTTACGTGGCAAATGCAGCAGCCGGTGTGGTGGTTGGTAAATTGGGAACTGCGACACTGACAATGGAAGAGCTGAAATCGACACTTTCTTTAGAAAAAATGTCGGGCAACAAAAAAAAAGAGCTTCTCAATGTTTAATGGCGAGGTTTTGTGTGTGATTCCAGCGCGCCTTGAATCAACCAGGCTTTCACGCAAACTTCTCAGGAAAATTCAAGGCAAAACATTGCTTCAGCTTGTGTATGAGCGCGTGCGGGAAGCGCGATCGATTGACCGAATGATGGTGGCATGTGACCATGAAGAGTTGAAAAATTGCGTGGAATCTTTTGGTGGGCAGGCGGTTCTTACGGCAAAGCATCACCAAAGTGGAACGGAACGGATTGCTGAAGTTGCCAATCGAATGACTTGCGATGTTGTTGTGAATGTCCAGGGAGATGAGCCGCTCATGCATCCAGAGACAATTGATTTAACCGTCAATATTTTAAAACGTGACTCACATTGCGTGATGTCAACAGCCTGCATCAAAAAGAATGATCCGGAAGGTTATGAAGATCCAAATGTAGTCAAAATGACAAAGGACAAAGAAGGATGGGCGCTTTATTTTTCCCGTTCTCCTATTCCGTTTGATCGTGAAAAACGCTCAACTGAGTATTTGAAGCATCTTGGCATTTATGCTTACCGCAGGTCATTCCTCTTAGAGTTCTCTAGTCTGTCTTCTTCGACTCTGGAACAGCGTGAAAAGTTGGAGCAATTGCGTGTGCTTGAAAATGGATTCCGAATTCGCGTTGGCGAGACCCCTCATGACTCAATTGGCGTTGATACGGAAAGTGATTTGGAACGCGTTCAGGAAAAATTAACTTTAGCTTCCCAGGAGGAGTTGCCACATGCCTAAGTACATTTTTATTACCGGCGGCGTTGTGTCATCACTTGGAAAAGGGATTGCGTCAGCGTCGATTGCCAAACTTTTAGAGGCGAAAGGTTTGCGGGTGGCGGTTCAGAAGCTGGACCCTTACATCAATGTAGACCCAGGCACAATGAGTCCATACCAGCATGGGGAAGTTTATGTGACAGATGATGGCGCTGAAACTGATTTAGACCTTGGTCACTACGAGCGTTACTCTCATAGTCCGGTGTCTTCACTTAATAATATAACAGCAGGTCAAATTTATTATTCTGTCATTACCAAAGAGCGGCGTGGCGATTATTTGGGTGGGACAGTTCAAGTTATTCCTCACATCACCAATGAAATCAAGGAGCGCATCCGTCTTCTCTCAAAGGGAAAACGGTATGATGTTGTGATTTCTGAAATTGGAGGGACAGCGGGTGACATTGAGTCTCTTCCTTTTTTGGAAGCGGTGCGTCAACTTCGTCAAGAGGTTGGCCGTGAGAATGCAATCTTTATTCATTTGACACTTGTGCCATATATTCGTGCGGCCGGTGAAATCAAAACGAAACCAACCCAGCATAGCGTAGGCCGTCTCCGAGAAATTGGAATTCAGCCGGATATTTTGCTTTGCCGAACAGAAAAGAAACTAAGTAAAGAGGTGCGCTCGAAAATTGCGCTTTTTTGTAATGTGGACTTGGAGGCAGTAATTGAGGCGCGGGATGTGAAAACGATTTATGAGGTCCCCTTAGTATTTAAGGAACAAAATTTAGACCATGTGGTGTGTCGTTACCTTCATTTGGAATATCGCGTAGGAAGTCTTCATGAATGGCAGAAAAATGTGGTGGACCGCGCTTTAAATCCAAAGGGAAAAGTTCAGATTGCGGTTGTTGGAAAATATGTGGAGCTCCAAGACGCTTACAAATCGATTTATGAGGCGCTGAAACACGCCGGAATTGCAAGTGACGCGCGCGTGTACATTCGGCGCATCAATTCTGAGCGTTTGATGAGCAAGACTGCGCTTACACTTCTTTCTAAAGTGGATGGGATTCTTGTGCCGGGAGGATTTGGAAATCGCGGCGTAGAAGGTAAAATCCGGGCGATTCAATATGCGCGGGAAAATAAAATTCCGTTTTTTGGAATCTGTCTCGGGATGCAGTGTGCAGCAATTGAATTTGCGCGTAATGTCCTAGGACTTAAGGGTGCAAATTCAACCGAATTTAATCGCAAAGCAGAGCATCCGGTCATTAGTCTCTTAGATGAGCAAAAACAAGTGTCCAATATGGGTGGAACGATGCGGCTTGGTTCTTACCCATGCGACTTAAAGAAAAAAACCAAAACACATGCTGCTTACCGGGCAAGACGGATTTACGAGAGGCATCGCCATCGCTATGAGTTTAACAATCAATACAGAAGTCAATTTGAGAGTAATGGTTTTACGGTGGCTGGAGTTTATTCTACTGAAAGCGGTAAGCTCGCAGAAGTAATCGAACTTGATGACCATCCCTGGTTTGTTGCCTGCCAATTTCATCCTGAGTTTAAGTCGAAGCCGGACAAACCACATCCCTTATTCAGAGATTTTGTTGCTGTGGCACTTGAACTCAAGCGCAGTGAAACATTGAAATCAAGTCCAACCATCTCTGTTGAACAACCACCAGTGGCTCATGAGTTTTCCAGTGAAATGAATGTAGTTGGGGTTTCATAGGTAATGAGCGTTTCTCCTGTGCGACTGGTTAAAGCGGGCGATGTGACATTTGGAAGCCCAGATCAGTTTGTGCTGATTGCTGGTCCCTGCGTCATTGAGAGTGAGTCTTCTCTCTTGAGGCATGCTGAAAAAATATCTGAGATTGCCCGCGATTTAGAAATTCCCTATGTATTTAAAGCAAGCTACGACAAGGCCAATCGTTCGTCGCTAACTTCCTACCGGGGGCCAGGCCTAAAAGAGGGATTGCAATTACTCGCCAAAGTTAAAAAAGAATTTCACGTTCCAATTTTAAGTGATGTCCATAATCTGGGAGAAGTAGAACAAGCAAGTGAAGTGCTTGATATTCTCCAGGTGCCAGCTTTTTTGTCGAGACAAACTGATTTGATTGTGGCTTGCGCTCAAACAGGTAAGGTTGTGAATGTCAAAAAAGGTCAATTTTTGTCACCGTGGGACATGAAAAATATTGTGCAAAAGATTTTAGCCTTTGGCAATCACAACATTCTTCTAACGGAGCGCGGAGTTACATTTGGGTATCAAAACCTGGTTAGCGATTTCAGGTCTATTCCAATTATGCGCAGTTTTGGCTGCCCAGTTATTTTTGACGCAACTCATTCGGTTCAAATTCCGGGTGGATTAGGACATGCTTCAGGAGGACAGGCTGAATTTATTCCAACGCTTGCTCGCTGCGCAGTAGCGGCAGGTTGCGATTCGCTATTTATGGAAGTTCATGAGCAGCCGGAGAAGGCTTTGTCTGATGGGCCCAACAATCTCAGACTTTCAGATCTTAAAGAGTTGCTCACTGTGCTCAAAGAAATTAGAAGGGTTGCTCCGCTGACACAAGGAATTTTAACCGAATGAGCAAAGACCGAATTCTCGCGAAAAAAATTTTTGGGGTTGAAGCACTTGCCATTCAACGTCTCGCCAAGAGACTCGACCAGTCTTTTGACCAAGCGCTTGATTTGATGGAGCACTGCATGGGAAGAATTGTAGTGACTGGCATGGGAAAACCGGGTTTGATTGGTCGAAAAATTCAAGCAACGCTTGCTTCCACAGGAACACCGAGCCTTTTTCTTCATCCAGCCGAGGCGATTCATGGGGACCTCGGAATGGTGACGAAACAGGATGTTGTGCTTGCAATTTCAAATAGTGGGGAGACTGAGGAAATTACTCGGTTGCTCTCTACTTTAAAGCGCATCGGAATTCGTGTCATTAGTTTGACTGGAAATCCGCGCTCA
>JAHFHD010000106.1 GCA_023247075.1 Candidatus Omnitrophota bacterium
CCATCAGTTGTCATCCTGAACGTAGTGAAGGATCTGGCATTCGCTAGATTCTTCAGTTCGGCCTAACGGCCTCCTTCAGAATGACAAGGCTGTGAATGGCTTCAAAATGCTAAATAAACACTGCAAGTAACTATGGAGCTAACTCTTGAAGCAAAGCATTGGAGTCTATTTGGGGCGCAAAGAAGTCATCGCCGCAAGACTCTCTTTTTCTAAAGAAGTTCCCATTCTTGAACGGTTTGCTATTGAGCACATAGGAATTGATTTGCCTAACGCGAGCGAACCGACTGCTAAAAACATCCCATCTCGAGCATCTAAGAAAAAGCTGATTTTCGAAAAAAAGTATCCGTCACTGGAAGCAGAAGCAATTGCAAAAGTCATGGAAAAAATCGGCGCCAGGGAAACATCTGTGATTGCAAGCTTCAATCCCTTTTTTCTTGCAACGCGCTACTTCACAATGCCTTTTATTCCCAAAAAAGAGTGGGCGGACGCCGCTCTCTTTGAATCCAAGCGCCATCTCCCATTTGCGCAAGGTCAAATTGCTCAAGCGAGTCACATTGTGGAACAGAAGGCGGAAGATGGAAACCAGTCTCTTGCCGCAGTGATTGCTGCTGTGAAGCTTGAAACGCTCGACACATACACTCATTTCTTTCACGACGCGGGCGTCAAAGTTGACCACTTTGAGCCTGCCTTTTCTGCCTATGCGCGGACCCTTGCTGCAATCAAAGAACTCACCGAAGACAAAACCTATGGACTCATCTTCATTGATGCAGATGGCAGTGTGAACATCACGCTCGCCAGGTCTGGCGTCACTTATCTTTCTCACGATTTTCTATTTGGAGACGACCGGAAAACCAATGAAACCCGATTTTACGAAGAACTCAATTCTTCGTTCAATTTTGTACGCGAGAAAACAGGCGACACAGTCATTGCAAAGGTGTTTCTCGCTGGAAGCGGCGAAACAGTCTTTTGGATGGATTTTTTATTGGCTGTATTTGGCCGCGAAACACAATTTCAATATGCCATGTTCCCAACAAAGCAGGATGTTCCGCGCATTGTGATGAGCACCCTGATTGTTCCCATTGGACTTGCTCTTAAGGAAGCTTCTTGGATGACCTCACCGCTTGGCATTTTTTCATTTAAGAAACCTCTTGCCCAAGGCGAGAAAAAACCTGAGCGCGTTCGTGAAATTTTGAAACTCGAAGTCCTCGTGATTGCTATTTTGATTGTCTTTCTCCGCTTCCTCATTTTGGAGCCGCAGGCAGCGCAGGCGAGGAAAGAAGAAGGCCGCCTTCTGGGTCCCGTAAAAACAGTTGCCCCTCAGTTGGTGAGCGAAACGCTGGACGGACTTACGCAGAAAAAAGAACAACTTCAGAATGAAATGAGGCTGCTTTCTGATTTTGACAGAAGCAGACTGAGGCTTAAGAATAAACTCGAGTTTCTCATGGCTGAAACACCAAAAGGCATCTGGCTTCATCACATTTTTTATCTTGATGAATCAGCACGCGGCCAGGCAGAGACTAGTGAGCGCGGAAAAAAGAAATCTCCGGGTAGTTTTCAGCTAGAGGGTTTTGTGTTTTCGGGTGATTCTAATCAAGAGGTCGAGCTGGTCAATAACTGGGTTGAGAAACTTTCTTCAAATGCTGATTTTGCGAAAGGATTTAAACTCATTCATATTCTTGAAATGAAGCGCGATTATTTTAAAAATAAGCAAGTGACACGGTTTCAAGTGACATGTGATTAGAGATCTAATCGATGAATATAAAAGTCAGTAAACAAATTGAACAGCGCATCATTTTGGTTCTGGTACCCCTGATTCTTTTGGGAGTGGGGTGGAAGTTTGTGCTCGCCTCTTCTTTTCGGGAAATCAAGTTGCTCAAACAGGGAATCAAAACGGCATCTGAGCGCTCTAAATCAATCTCTGAAATTCACACACTTGATCTCAAGAAAGAAACGCTCATCGCCCATCTGCCGCTTGAAAAAGACAAGCACTCGCTTTTGGGAATAATTTCAAAGGCTGCAACAGACTCAGGTTTTGACGTTCAAATGCTCACACCCAATGCAACGCACAATGAATTTTCATACACTTTTTTTGATTTGGATTTGCGGGCGAATGGAAATTTTAAAGCGCTTACCAATTTTTTGAGGCAGCTTGAAACTTCCGAATACCACTTCGCCATCTTGGAAGCTGACTTAAAGAACATTGATTCAGCAGGCACAGGACGGAAAGATTCAGAACACACACTTGATATTGCAATTAAGCTCAGAACTTATTTGAGACAAGCGTGAGAATTTTATTTTTGTCCATCAGTTTTTACAGTTTGTCGCTTATCCTGCCTTTTCCCGTACAAAGCGCCGAAGAGCGGAACTTATTTGACCCGATAATTTACGACGAAGAAGTTGTTCCGAAGTTAAATTTTTCTGGAACTACTCCTACAAACGTTATGCTTCAAGGAATTGGCAGCGGAGGTCCAGGAGCATTTGCAGTGATTAATGAGGAGGTGTACCACGAGGGCGAACAAAAAAACGGTGTGGAAGTGGTTCATATTCATCAAAATTCAGTCGATATTCTGATAAATGGAATACAGCAAACTTTGAAAATTACACCTGATCAAAGTGAAGAGGCTTATGTAAATGGCTCAACTCATAGTTGAAAAGAAAATCAATTACTTGAAAATAAAGTTGAGCAAAGTATTCATTTTTTTTATTTTGCTTACTTCTTTTCTTGCATCTGTTTCTTTTGCTGAGGATTCCCTCCAAATTTCTACTCCTGCTCCTTCTGAACAAGTCGAGAAAGAATCTGTCCAGGTTCCCCACGACAAACTCCACCTTGATTTTAAAGGAGCAAAGCTCATGAGCGTACTCCGCGTGCTTGCCGGACTTACGGGGATGAACTTTGTGGCTGGAAAAGAGGTGGCTGACCGCGAAGTGAATCTTCTTTTAGATGGAGTGAATTTGGAAAACTCACTTGATGCGATTGCTCAAGGAAGTAATATCACTTATGAATTTATTCCTGGAAAAAACATCTATTTGTTCCGAGCGGCTTCTGGCGTTGAAGACGCTCCTTTACTCGTGACTCGAATCTTCAAGCTTTATTACATTCGCGCAAGTGAAATTAGGGAAATTGAGGCAGGCGAATCAGCCGGCTCCGCTTTTGCCAATCTCAAAGAAGAAAAAGAAAAAATAGCGGCGAATGCGCCAATACTTAAAATTGTGGGGAGCATCCTTTCAGAGCGCGGTAAAGTAGAAGTGGACATTCGCTCTAATAGCCTGGTTGTGACGGACACTGAAGACAGACTCAAATTAATTGAGCTTGCCATTGCAGAACTTGACCGGCCGCTCAATCAAGTGTTGATTCAAGCAATTCTTATTGAGACTTTTGAAGATTTAGACCGCCAGCTTGGGCTTGATTGGAGCAGTGCTACGGATGGAGAATTGGGAACTGTTACGGGAGGGATTTCTAGCACTCGTTTCCCGTTTAATGTTAATGATTTTCTTAGACTCTCTACCAAAACAAGCTTGAGTAAAAGTGAATTAGCTAGCGTGGCGGCATCTACCACGACCGCTCCTGTTCTGGGCAGCAAGGATTTTTCGTCACTCGCGATTAAGCTCAAAGCGCTTCAAGCCACATCCAAACTTAAAATTATTGCAAAACCAAGAATTCTGGTGTTGGACAATCATCCTGCGCTCATCAAAATTACAACTAATGCAGCAGTTGGCGCAGCTACGGTTAATCAAGCGAATGGCGGATTGAATACTGCTGCAACAAGCACAGAACGAACAGAAACGGGAACTTCGCTTAGAGTAACTCCTCTCATTAATTCTGAGGACAAAATTACTTTGACCATAGAGCCGCGGTTTGTGACAGTAGCGACGTCAACAATAACTGTTGGGGCAAACGACACTGGAGATGCAACAATTCGGACGGCTCGAACCACTCTGATTGTCAATTCTAATCAAACCATTGCCATAGGAGGAATGCTTTCAAGTCAACAAACTCACGCAGACCGGAAAATGCCAATCATGGGAGATCTTCCGATTGTTGGGAAATTATTTAGGAGCAGCGCTGTGACCATTGAAGACCGCGAGCTTGTTCTTTTTATTAATCCAAAGATTATCCATGATCCTGCTGAACTGGAAGTTTCTAACGTCCCCGACGACCGCTTGAACTTTGAAGATGAAAAATCGGAATTTTGGAAAGTGAAGCGTCAAAACTGGTACAAACAATTGAAAGCAGAACCATCCACACACAATCTTCTTCTTAAAACCGGAGAAAATAAAAAACAGGAACAAATTATTCCGGAAACACTTCCCTTAGCAGTTGCACAGCCTAAACATCCGTCCTGATTTTCTAGTCCTGCTTTCTAATCTATTTAAGAAAGACTCGTAGAAACATTTTTAAAACACGCCATTCGCTTTTTTAAAATCTCCCTGCTACCTTTTACATTAGGGGAGATGAGTCTAAATGGAAACAAAAGAGCCGATTGGCGAGCTTTTAGTTGAGCGGAAGTTGATTACGCGTGATCAACTCAACCAGGCAATTGCTGAACAAAATAGAACCAAAGAACCATTGGGCAGTATTCTGCTTAGGTTTAATTTTGTTGAGAGTGAGGCCCAGCTCAAAGCCATTCTCTCTGAACAGCTCAAAGTCCCTTACCTTTCAGACCAAGAGTTAAAACCGCGCAAAGACCAGCGTCTTAAGGAACTGGTTCCCGCTGAAATTGCTCGTGCCCATTTAATTTTACCTCTTGAGCGAAGCAATCGTGAATTGAAACTTGCCATTTCCCGTCGTCCTGATCTGATGCTGATTGACAACTTAAAAAAAATGACCGATTGTGAAGTGATGCTTGTTTTAGTCAATGAAGAGGCAATTAAAAAGGCAATCGGTTCATTTTACGGGTCGACTGAACTGGTTGAGATGGTCACATCTTCAGAAGTAAGCAAAGCATCGGAGACTTATGATGACTCGCCGCTAGTTGAGCAGGTAGATTTGGAAGCTGCTGCGCTTGGGGAAGGAGAGGCGGCACCGGTCGTCAAACTCGTCGACCTTTTAATTAAAAAGGCGCTTGATGACAGAGCAAGTGATATTCACATCGAACCTTTTCAGGACACGATTATGTTCCGCTACCGCATTGACGGCGCTTTGTATGAGCTGCCCCCTCCCCCAAAACAATTTCACTTGGCTGTTGTTTCCCGGATTAAAATTCTTGCACAAATGGACATTGCAGAAAAAAGAGTCCCTCAAGACGGGTCTTTTTCTGTGAATTACCAGGACCGGAAGGTGGACGTCCGCGTTTCAACGGTGCCTGTTATTCATGGGGAAAAAGTAGTGCTTCGCCTCCTCGACAAACGGACAGAACTTTTAGATTTGAATACGCTCGGCTTTGAGCCTCATCAGCTTCGCTTATTTGAGCAAATGATTCGCAGACCTCACGGGCTCATTTTTATTACTGGTCCTACGGGAAGCGGAAAGTCCACCACACTTTATGCAGCTGTTAACAAGAGAAAATCCACAGCGATTAACATTGTCACAATTGAAGACCCTGTCGAATATCAAATTAGCGGTGTCAATCAAGTGCAAGTAAAGCCTGACATCGGGCTTACTTTTTCAAATGGATTGCGTGCTTTCCTAAGGCAAGACCCGGACATTATTTTCGTGGGTGAGGTGCGTGACCAAGAAACCGCGGAGATTTGCATTCGCGCCGCTCTCACGGGCCGCCTTGTACTCAGCACGCTTCACACCAATGATGCGGCGAGTGCTGTGACACGGCTTGTGGACATTGGTATTCAGCCCTATTTGGTAGCTGGCAGCTTGATTTTGGTTGGCGCGCAGCGGCTCATCCGCCGGCTTTGCAAGAAGTGCAAAGAACCTTTTTCTGTGAGCGAGCAAATAAAAAAAGAATTTGGTTTTGATGTAGAGACAATTTATGCAGCCAAAGGGTGCTCAGAGTGCCGGAACATTGGTTATTGGGGCCGCGTCGCTATTTATGAATTTTTGCCCATTGATGACCATATGCGGAGCGCAATTTCACGAAATGCTTCTTTAGACCATCTGAGACAAGTGCAGCGCGACAGCGGCTTAGAGACACTTCGCAAAAGCGCGCTC
Source organism: Candidatus Omnitrophota bacterium (assembly GCA_023247075.1). GTDB lineage: Bacteria > Omnitrophota > Omnitrophia > Omnitrophales > Danuiimicrobiaceae > JAHFHD01. Next base: position 6,104 of record JAHFHD010000106.1, read on the forward strand.
AAAAAAGTAGCCCAAGGGCTGACCACCTTAGATGAGGCGCTTAGCATTACTTATGAATGAGCCGGAAAAAAAAGAATTAATTACAGATTCAACTTTAGTCAACGGGCTCTTAAAATATCAATGCCGTGTGCGCAAGCGTAATAACCCCACTCAAATTGAGACCATTGTGTTCGAAGCAAAAAGTCCTGAAACGCTGCTGAGTCAACTTCAAAGAGACGGGTATTTGGTTATCTCAATTTCCCCGATTACTTCAGTATCAGAGCAGGTTAAAGAGTTTCCTATTTTTCTGGACCGCGCGAAAATATTTCTGGGGTGGCAGAACAAACGCGGTTCAGCTGCAGACATTCGTTCAGCCAAGGCTGCAAAGCAAAAAGAAATTTCGGGAGCTCAATTATTCAATCCGGTTTCGACACATGAACAGATTACGTTCGCCACTCAGCTCGCGGCTCTGGTTGAAGGAGGGGTTCCTCTTTTGAAAGCGCTTGAAATTGTGAAAAATGGCACAAAGAACAAACGCTTTGTCAGAGCACTTGACCACTGCATTGATGTTGTCCGTTCCGGCCTTAGTTTTAGCCATGCGATTCGGAATTTGCCCAGCATTTTCCCAACTGTGTGGGTTCGACTTACGGAAGCAGGAGAGAAAAGCGGCACGTTTTCCAAATCGCTTTATGAGGTAGCGAAGTATCAAGAGTCCGCTGCACGTGTGAAAGGTAAAGTCGTGACAGCGTTCATCTACCCTGCACTTTTATTCACTCTTTCCATTGCTGTGCTCACATTTTTTCTCGTGGTTATCATCCCAAAATTTGAAGGAGTTTTTAAAAATTTTAACGTAGAGCTCCCAGCAGTCACGAAACTTGTGATTATGGCCAGCAATTTTGTGCGCCACTCTTTTCTCTTGGTGATTGCTGGCGCTATTTTATTTGGAATTGGAATTGTACTCCTCAAAAAATCAGCAAGGGGAAAATTGGTATTGGACACAATTCAGCTCAAGTTGCCGCTTTTTGGTATGTTTGTACTTGAAGTTTCTTTGCTTCGATTTGCCCGCTCGCTTGGAACCATGCTGCGTGCAGGGGTGCCCATTATGGAAGCGCTTGAGATTTCAGCTCGGTTAGCGGAAAACTTAGTGATTGAAAATGCGATTGCGGTTGTGAGAGAAGGAATTCAGCAGGGAAAGAGTCTTTCCACGGGTTTTAATTCGGAAGCTTTATTTCCCCCGTTTTTTAGCCAGCTCGTGGGCGCCGGAGAAGAAAGCGGCCAGCTTGACCGGTTTCTTGCTTTGACAGCTGATTACTATGAAGAGCATGTGAACACATTGCTTGCCCGTTTGACGGTACTGCTAGAGCCAATGATTTTGATTGTCGTTGGTTCTATTATTGGTGTGATTGTAGTCGCAACCATTTTGCCGATTGTGGTTCTTTCAACAAGCGCAGGCTAAAGTTAAGCGGAAAAGAAGTTAAGACGAGTCAAATAATGCCGATTAATTTATTGAGACATGATTTTAAATTTAGTTCTTTGAAACAGTTCAAGCATTTTCTTAAGCATGTCATGCTGAGCACAGCGAAGCATCTAGCAAACTTTAGGTAACTGTTTAGCCCATTGAAGTTCATAACAGGCTTGTCATCCTGAACCTTTCGCTTGTCATCCTGAACGAAGTGAAGGATCTGGCGCTCAGGGTAAACTCCGTGAAGGATCTAGATTCGCCAGATTCTTCAGTTCGCCCCGCAGAATAAATTTACGGGGCTCCTTCAGAA
>JAHFHD010000107.1 GCA_023247075.1 Candidatus Omnitrophota bacterium
CCCTGTCCCTCTACTTTAAGTTGGGGGTGCGGGAAAAAAGAAAAGTGCCGAATTCAAGTTATCTTTGCAAAACAAAGAACTCTCCCCCTCCTCCTCTTTGGTAAAGAGGGGGAGGGGGAGTTAAAGAATAGAAATGAGATCATTTTGCAAAGATTTACTTTTAATCCAACAAACTTTAATCAAGCATGTGTGAAGGAGATAAAGAGAATAGAATCCCTTAGCTTTATTTGAGTGTTTTAGAAAGACATTATTTTTTTGTACTTGAGAAGAAGGGAGATTTTCAGGGGAATTCAGGTGAGATGGGATTTGTTTTGATTGATTTAGTGGTGTTACAAAAACAAATCTTTAAGAAACTCCTGCCAGGGCAAAACCTTAATTCCTTCAATCACTTTCCTAGATTTTCCGAGATAGGCGATGACGGGTTGATGCTTGTGCTTGAAATACTCGGCAAAACTTCTCAGTCCGCTTAAATCTGACCTGCCAATATTGGATGACGCTTTGACCTCCAAGGCAATCACCTCATGCCCTAATTCAATAATAAAATCCACCTCTGCTCCGTGCTCGGTTCTGTAGGAGGAAATTCGAATATCCCTGTCAAGTGTAGCGGCAGTGTCTATAATTTGATTGAATACCAGATGTTCAAATAAGACTCCAATGCGGTCGGCTGAGACCGAAAAGTTATTGAGCAGACCATTAAGCACTCCGGTATCAAAGAAGAAAAAGCGTGGGCTTTGAATGAGGCGCTTTCTGAGTGACTTTCGAAATGCCTCGCATCGCCTGACAATAAGCGTATCTTCGAGAATTTCAAAAAATCGGGCGGCGGTTTGGCGTGGAATTTTTGCCTCTGAGGAAAGTTTTGTTAAATCCAAAAATTTTCCGGATTCACTAGCAACAACAAACAGAAATCGCGAAAAACCTTCGATGTTTTTTGAAAGCGCTTCCGCCTGAATTTCTTCTTTCAAATACGTCCCTGCATACGACCTTAAGGTTTTGCATCGTTCCCGAAAATCGGTTTCTGTCCAGATTCCAGGAAGCGTTCCGGTAGAAAGCGCTTGCTTCTCGTCCAAACAATAGTCTAGTTCTGAAGAAGTAAGAGACCCGAGGCAATAAGTATGAATTTTCCCAGGAAGCAAATTGGCATTACCGCGTCTCAACCTTCGGGCGCTTGACCCCGTCAAATAAAATTTAGTGGGGTGGGAGCGCTCATCAATGAGAGCCTGTATGGTGTTAAGTAATCCCGCAAGCCTCTGCACTTCATCGATGAAAACAGTTTTGAAATGCGCTGCAGCAAGGCGCTGTTCTAATTCATCTGTGGATTGCTTGCAAATCCAGGTATGTCGATTCCAAAGCGAGATTAATGCTTAGTTCTGGACTAATAGCGCGGACGAGCGAGGACTTTCCCGTTTGACGAGGTTCAAGCAAAAGGACGCTTTTTTTGATTTTTTGAGTAAAGGTTTATCCAGCGCTCAATCATATTTCCATCAAGCGTAATTCAGGATGTTGAAGGTGATAAGCATGCGGTTATTTTACGCGGTATATTAACCGCAGTCTATATTTGTTAAAATAAAAAATGAAATTTTTAAATCGAGGTGAATTCAGGTTTAGTTTCGCGCACGGGTTCATTGATTTGTTCGGAGGGACTGTGGCGTTCAAACTTTGAAAATGTTTCATAAGCGCAAGGAACGACAAAAAGTGTCAGCGCAGTGGAAAATATGACACCGCCCACAATTGAAACCGCCATTGGAATCATTGTCTCTGAACCTGACCCGATTGCAAGTGCCTCTGGAATTGCAGCGGCAACCGTTGCGACAGACGTCATCAAAATTGGCCTGAGGCGAACTGGGCAGGCATCTAGAAGTGCGGCTCGAACATTCATCCCCTGTTTTCTGCGTTCATTGGTAAAGTCGACGAGAAGAATTGAATTCTTTTTGACAATTCCCATAAGTAAGATGAGCCCAATCATGCTGTAAAGATTAAGTGAATTATGGCTGACGAATAGGGCAAAAAAAGCGCCTGTGATGCTAAAAGGAAGTGCCAGAAAAACGGTGACCGGATGAATGAAGCTGTTAAATTGTGTGGCAAGCACCATGTAAGCCACAAAAAGTCCGAGCACCAGAGCAAAAATTAAACTCTGAAACGACTCCTTAAAAGCCTGCGAGCCGCCAGAAAAAACCACGTGGTAACCACTGGGTAGCACTTTTTTTGAAATTTGAAGCACCGCATTCAGCGCCTCTTGCTGCGAGCGGCCGGGCGCGGGATTGGCATAAATACTTACAGCACGTTCTCCATCTTTTCTCGTAATCGAAAAAAGAGTTTGCTTCACTTCAGCACCTACTACTTGAGAAAGCGGCACCACTTCCCCGTGTTCATTACGCACCCAAATATTTTGAACATCCTCTGGGCTTAAGCGGTCTTTTTCATCGAGACGCACACGAACGTCATAGCGCTTGCCGCCGCTTGTAAATTTTCCAGAACGAACTCCGCCAATCATCGCATTAATCGTGGTTGCAATAGCCTGCATACTGACTCCGCGCTCCGCCGCTTTATTTCGGTCTGGTCTGATTTGAAGCTCTGGCATGCCAAGCTGGTAATCAGTGTCAATGTCAGTCATGAGACCTGATTCTTTCATTCCATTCATAATGTCACGACTCAGGCCACCAAGTTTTCCCCAATCAGGTCCGCGGACAGTAAACTCGATTGGGAAACCGCGCTGCGCAGTAAAACCAGAAAGTGAAAGGTCTTGGACAATGACCCTGTCAATTTCAGGGATGGTGCCCAATTGTTTTCTGACAACCTGCATGAATTCACTTTGGGTTTCGTGATGGCCATGAATCTTGGGACGCGCTTTAGGCGGCTTCATGGTGATGAAGAGGTAGCCGGTATTCACCTGCCCGCCTGAGAATCCACCGACAGCGCTGTAATAACTGGCAAGCTCAGGACGCTCCATCAGAAGACCTTCTGCTTTTTTAAAAACCTCATTGGTTTTCTGAATAGAAGTTCCAAGCGGAAGAACAACGCGTACGAGGAAACGGCTTTGGTCTTGAGAAGGCACAAATTCTTTTTTTAGAAATTTGGTCAACCCAATCGATGAAATAAAAATTAGTGCTGCGACGGCCAGAGTCATTTTTCGGCGGTTCAAGAAGAAAGTAAGCGCTTTTTTGTAACGAGTGGTCAACTTTTCAAGAAATCCGTCCATCCATTTTCCAAACCGGCTCGTATGCCCCACTTCCAAAAATTGTGAGCATCGCATCGGCGCAATAGTCAAAGCTTCTAACAGAGAAAATAAAACAGCGACTGAAATCGTAACGCCGAATTGGAAAAAGAACCGTCCGACCACGCCTTTCATGAAAATAACCGGAATAAAAATTGCGAGAATGGCGATGGATGCAGCAAGCGCCGCAAACGTAATTTCGCGCGCGCCAACAAGCGCTGCATTTATTCGCGAAAATCCACGCTCCTGGTAACGTGAAATGTTCTCAAGCACCATAATCGCGTCATCCACAACCACCCCGATTACAAGTGAAAGCCCGAGCATGGTGAAGGTGTTGATTGTGAATCCCATAAAATAAAGCACCATAAAAGAACCCATGATTGAAACAGGAATCGCAAGCAGCACATTGAGCGTAGCGCTGAGGGAACCAAGAAACAGGAAGCAAACAAGTGAGGTGAGAATAACAGAAAGAACTAAATTGAATGAAAGCTCATGAACGGACTCTTTGATAAATTGTGTGGAGTCAAACACAACTGCTAAATGCATTCCTTCCGGCAATATTTTCTCAAGCGTTTTAATTTTTTGACGGACTGCTTTTGCAACCGCCACTGCATTTGTACCGCGCCGCTTCACCATCCCAAGACCAATCGCAGACCGTCCCATGCTTCGTGAAATCCGCCGCACGTCTGCAAGACCATTCTCGACCGTGCCTACATCGCTAATAGTCAAGTGCTTCCAAATGGGCGAGCCGCGCACACGGCTTGGAATGACCATATTTTGAAATTCTTCAGCGGTTGCAGCTTCCCCGTACACCCGAACATTGATTTCTTGCCTCCCAGTGTCAATGTAGCCGGCTGGCTGCTCTGCGTGTTGAAGCTCAATAGCGTTCAAAATATCTTCAACTGTCAGCTCATTCTTTTTCATTTTCTCGGAACTCAGCCAAAGACGCAAATTAGGTTCGGCAAAACCTCCGAGAAAAACATTTCCGACTCCTTCTACCGTTGTGAACTGATTTTTGAGTGTTTCGCTAATGTAATGCGTCAAGTCTTTAAGCGGGCGGTCCCCTGAAAGCGCAACCCACATAATCGGCTGATCTTCTGGATTGGTCTTGGTCACAATCGGAGGGTCAATCTCTTTTGGTAAATTGCGCTGGGCTTGGGCAATTTTAGTCTGAACTTCCTGAAGTGCGGCATCAATGTTCCGGTTCAAAGCAAATTCAATCGTAATCTGCGCCTGTCCCTGCATCGAAACTGACGTCACCCCACTAATCCCCTCGACACTCATGACTGCGTCTTCGATTGCGTCCGTTACTTCTGTTTCCATCACCTCAGGAGCAGCGCCTTCCCAAGTCACCGCAACAGAGACGACTGGAAAATCAACATCTGGAAGCTGGCTCACTCCAAGGCGCTTAAACCCAATCCAGCCAAACACCAGAAGCCCAATCATGAGCATCCAGGCAAACACCGAATTTTTAATTGAAAAGTCAGAAAGTGTCATTTTAATTCTGTCATTGCGAGGAGCGCGTATCAAGCAAAGTGACGAAGCAATCCAAGATCTTAGATTGCTTCGTCGCCCCGAAAATTAATTCTGCGGGGCTTCTCGCAATGACAATACCTCCTTCTCACAGCAATTTCCTTTGGCCACTTCAAGCCGCCAATAATTTTTTTTCATGTCAAAATAAGCCGCGTTTGCATCCCGCTTGGTTTCAAAAAGCAGCTCAAGCGCCTGAAGCACGTCCAAATTATTGACAAGACGATGTTCGTACTCCTCTTTTTGAAGCGTAAAATTTTGCTCGGCCGCCTTCACCGCTTCATCAAGCGCATGGTAACGTTCTAAAGAACTTGCCCACCAGTCAAGAGCATCTTTAATTTCTTTCTCGGCGGTGCGTTGCGTCAAAGAATAAAAAAGTTTTGCTTGTTTCCACGTGCTGTACGCTTCTTTTACTTTCCCAATTGTCTCACCACCTTTCCCAAGCGGCACTGTAAAGGTAAAAAGTGTGTCCCAGCTTGTTCCCGATTGAAAGCCCTCTCGCTTTTCGTAGAGATTTGCGTCGAGTGAAAGTTTTGGCCAAAGCTCGCTTTGAGCCACAATGAATGCGCTGCGTGCAGTTTGAACAGCAGCAAGACTTGCTTTGACATCAGGGCGTTCGTTTGCAAGTTCTAAGAAATTAATCTTTTCCTCCGTAACTTGTGGAATTTCTGCGTCCTTAAGTATTTTGGATTCAACCGAAACACCCGTTAAAAATTCCATGAGATTTTTGGAAACTGCGAGCTCTCCTTTAAGATGCGCCTGCTGTGCCCCAAATACTCCGTGCTGCGACTCAGCCGTCCGAACTTCACTTGTGCGGGAACGCCCAATCTCTTCCCATCCATGAAGTTCTTTAATGCGGTCACTAGAGGCGGTAAAAATCCCACTAATAATTTCAGTGTCTTTCTCAATCCTAAGCCTGTCGTAAAAAAAATTCACGACATCCAAAAAAAGAAGCTGCTTGGCCCGCTGCCATTCTTCTCGGTGCTGTTTTGCAAGACTTCCAGAGCCAGTTAAAGCACCAATTGCTTTGAATCCTTGAAAAAGCGGCTGGCTCATGACAAATTTTCTCTCGCGCCGCTCGGGCGCTGAAAATGTGGAGCCAATTGACCCTGAAGCTCCTGAACTACCATCAGAATCCTGATGAAAGTCAGTCACCACAAAATCAAAATCGCCCACCACTTCACCGGTTGCTTCTAGAAAATTGGCAAATGACCGGCCAATTTCCTCTTTCTTAATGGCAAGCGCTTCGCTGCGTTTGAATGCGTAACGGAAGCAATCGTCAAGCGTGAGCGCCTGACTCGTAGTGGCTTTTAGAGCGGCTTGTTTCGCAGGCGACATTTTTGCCATTGCCCAAAGACTTGTGCTCAGCAAAAATATGAGTATGAGAGTAAATAATAATTTTTTCATCTGCTTAACTTTAAAGAGTTCACTTTATTCAAAACTACAGAAAACGCAAGTTTTGTTTTTAGCATGTTGTCATCCTGAGCCCGTAGGGCGAAGGATCTAGCGTTTACCAGATTCTTCGCTGCGCTCAGAATGACAAGAAAGTAAAAATTAAGCGGCTGAGTTTAGCAACTTGGATGCTTCCAAATGATTGAGTTCGGAAAGAAGAGCTGCCCAAAGGTCACGATTTAAATTCTGCGGCTCATGAATTTGGGCGAGCATTGAAATGGACAGGTCGCGACGCAACACATCAGCAGCTAACAATACAGCTGCAAGCGCCTCGGTTTCTTTTGAATGAATTCGCAGAATATTCTGAACATACCCCAATTGATTCTCCATAAGGGCCATGTCGGGAGACACCAAAGCACCAGATGGAGCAGAGCTTAGAGCTCGTGAAAATTGAGTACGGCGGTTACCAGAACCAACCAAAGTTAATTCTAAATTTCCGATTTCGCTTTGCTGAATACCAAATTCACGCATGACTTCTTGATTCAATTTAGCTTCAAAATTTTTAAAATCCAACCCATTTACCTCAAGAAAAAGCTGGTACCGAAGTTCCGGACGCGCAATCAGAAGAGGAATAATTGGAATGATGGAATCTGGGCTTGGGACACTTAAGCGGTGGTCAATAATGACCTGGTGCGCTTTACTCGTTGATTCCAAAAATCTTTTCAAATAAGAACTGGACGCAAAAAACTGCCAGACATTCGTGGATGAAAGTTTGGCGCGAAGGTTGCCAGATTCTGGGAAGAATCCTTGTGTGCGCAACGTTTGGATGGTGCGGGCAATCGCTGCTCTTCCAGCATTTGCAGCTTGATGAACAAGCACTATTGGAAGAACTTGAGCTCGGTAAACCCGTAATAAAGTAAGTGTGCTTTGTTCATTTGAAATCCGGAATTCATTGCGTTGCCTTGAAGTAAAAATTTTAAGCGCTCTGGTCCCTGCATCACGTTTAAGGTCATCAGAACTTGCTACCCACTCGCGCCACTTATTAAACGGAAGCATGCCCCATTTTTCATCGTTTAAATCGACAAGACCAAGATTCATCAGGGTAGAAAACGCATTGAGCGCTTTGAAAGTTTCAAGGTCATTTCCATTGTCAAGCCGCTCTTGCAAGCGCCAAAGCGACACGCTCAACTGTTCATCTTCGCTATGAGTTAAAATATTCCTCTCATACAGAACTTTGAGTACATCTTTTGGATTTGCAGGAGAAAAATCTAATGCGCCGTCTTCACTAAAATACAAAAAATACACCACTCGATCTGCCAAATTTAAAATCGGCCGATATCCTACTCGGGTCTGTAGCGCGCGCGACCGCTCCGCAACTTCATCGGGTCTCTCGTTAAGAAATACCGTCCGGTTTCGAGCTATTTCCTGAATAGACCCTGGAGTTGTTGCTTCAACCTGAAAATCTTTAAGAACTTGAAGTTTGGCTAATGATTCGAGATTCTCGTAGTCATCCTGTGGAATGCGCGCTTGGCGCTGTAGAGCTTCCCTTTCATCTAGAGCATACTTTGGCATTGCAGAGAAAAGCACTCTTCGAATGGATGCTCGTTCTTCATCCGAAAATTTTGATGGGATTCCGATTTCATCCAATGACCTAAAAATCTGGGCAGCGTCGT
>JAHFHD010000108.1 GCA_023247075.1 Candidatus Omnitrophota bacterium
TGTGCGCAATTGTCTTCTACCAGAATCACCACCAGTCACTTCTCTTTGAAGACTTGCAGATTTTATTTCCGTCGATTCATGATTATTTCGTAATTCAGTTCTAATTTCATTTCCTGGATTTTCCGGCTCCCGGCTAGCTAATAAAGCCCTGGTCTTCCAAGCCTTAGCAGCTTCCACAAGCAAATAGTCATGTGCAGGAAAATCACTTACTTGCTCTGGAAGAAAAAAGTCAGGTAAACCAGACACCAATTCATTAAGAGTTGTAACTTTTCCGTTCAATGCGGTGAGTCGATGGTCGACAAGTCTTCCTAAGAGTTGGGAACCAGCACTATCAATCACAAGCCCGGCAAACAGTCCATTTACCACTTCTTTTGGATCATCGAATTGCCCATCATGTCCATCAAGGCTAACAATACCGGCATTAACAAGTCGCACTAAAAGATTGCCTATTTCAGTCTCAACATTTCCAATTTGATTCCTGAGTAAGGTTTCATACAGTTTAAAAGTTTTTTTTGTAGTAATGCTTTCAGGTGTTGGACAGCCTTCACGGCCGCTTTTCACCCAATTTAAAATTAAGGAAGAAACCTTCTCGCGAAATTTTTTCTCCTCAGGTTGAAGAACTTCAATATTAAATCCATGAAGACCATCAAAAGTTTCTGGGTCGTGAATTCCATATTCAAGTTTTGTTTCTTCATCTTTCATTTTATTCCGGCGTATTTCAACTTCTGTTCGATATGAGGCAAAATAGGTCTCTTGAGTGGCAACCTTAGCTTCAACTTTTCTTAAATCTGACTCAGTTGTGATTGATTTCATCGAATCTTCAGTAATTGATTTTTCGCCAGACTTAATTGCTCGCTTCAGAATTTCGTTTTTACGCTCATCGAACTGTTGATTAAATTTGCTTAACTCGCTCTCCACAAAACTAAGAAGCTTTTGATAAGTCATTTGGGATTTCTTGTCACCTGAAAGTTCTGTTTGTTTATTTAAATCAACCAACCTCTTCTGGGCAGAATCCCAAAGCGCGTCAAACTCTATTGGAATTAACTGATTAACTATGTACGCATCGACAAGTTTTCTTGCTGAAAGATCAACTTCATGCTTCTCAATTTTTTCCCATTCATCTAAAGCTTTGACTTTAATGAGCCGCCGCTTAATCTCAAGCACATCAGATTTTAATTTCTGCTTCGCTTGTTCCACTTTTTGCACAACACTTAGCAAATCTTTTTTTGTTTTAATTCGTCCCATGGTTTCAGAAGTGATGGTTGTTTCGCCTGCATCAATTGCTTCTTTGAGAACATGTGCCTTCTTTAATTCAAAGGCATCAATTAGATTTTTTAATGTTGTCTCAATAAATACATTGAGGGCTCTTCGATTCATTTTTAGCTTTTCATTTTTTGAAAGAAGATTAGGCTCTTCTAAGTCAGACAGTATGGTTTGAGTCGAGTCCCAAAGCTTTTCATATTCATCCCTCTGTTTTTTGACCGCCGCTGTTATTTGAGCTAATGTCATCGCATCGTGCACATCATCCAAATGGGGAACAGAATCTTGATCGCCTGCTTCTACTTTGGCGCTTCGACTGCGTACAGGTACGTTAAAAAAATCAACCTCTGAAAATATTTGTGCTTTTGATTGATTAAATTTTTCCTCTAAACCGCGCAAAACTGTTTTTTTGTAATCATCAACTTTTGGTTCGGTTGATAAATCTATTTTGTTTTCTTGAATTTTGTCACTTTCATCCTTAGCGCTAAGTTCTTCTAAGCGCTTTTGAATTGCCGTAACCCTTTCATTAAGAATCTTGGTTCCTTGAGTATGTGTATTTTTTACGATTTCGTACTGTGACCATGTCCAAATTGATACAGGCATAATTGTGACTGACGTAAATTTATTCTGAATCTCTTGCACCAATTTACGACCTTCGGTCTCAAACTTTTTTTGCTGCTCATTGATTTTTTTGCTTGTTGAACTTGCTTGTTCCGGATTCTCTAAAACCTTGACGTCTGGTGGTAATTCGCTTCCTGGAAAATATATTTTCCATTTCTGCACAATACTTTCGGCCGTGCTTTTTCTCTGCGCTTCGTTCGCACGTATAGATGCAACTTCTGCTGTCAACTCTTCTAAGTTTGCGTGAGGATCAGGCGTCTGGCCGCGATCAATCAAAAATTGTTTTAGCTCCGCTAGATCGGTCGAATCGGAATCTTCCCGAAGTTCAGAATGAAATGATGGAGCATTTGGAACCAACCTAATCACTGTGCTTTCATTTGGAATCAATGTTTTGGGAATCGTACCAATGACAATTTCAAAATTCGAATCAGTGGCAGGCAATCGTTGAAGCATATGCCCCCTTCGCTCCCACACACCAACCTCACCATGGTTTACTCGTGTTCCAAAAATTGTATTGCGGTAACCAGTTCCTTCAGTAGTCAAAAAAAGTGCAGGCTCAGTTCCAGATGTTTTCTGCGAATTTGGCTTAAAAAATTGCAGCTTGAGACGTTTGTAATACTGAAGGTGTTTAACATCACCTCCCTGATGTTCTAAATAATTTCTCTGAATTGCAGCAATCAAAGAACTGCCATCAGGGGGTAACGGATGCGAAGAATCCAGCGGTAATAATTGTGGAAGGAACAGCAGAAAGCCGCTTTCATCGCTGATTTGGTTTATTGTTACACTGCCATCAGGAAAAATCCGGTTTGGAATTCCCAGTTGATATTGAGGGTCTTCTAATTTCCTGGACGAAGCCTTTTTGCTCATCTGACTCAGCAAGGCTTCAAGTTTTGTCGGCTTCATTTCAATTGATTCTTTGTACTTTTTCGCTTCTAAAGCTTCCTGAATTGGATTTTGAATCCGTGGCGTAATAACCACGCAAGAAATTGATTTCTTTTTCAAAAAATCTGCGACCCCAGGTGTGTGAAATCCCCCAGCAACCAAAATAATGCTTTCTCCAGATTCTCTCTGAAGCGCTTCCAGTGTGTGTTCAATTAAAATTTTGTCGCGCGCGACGGCAAGTTCATAAAATTTTCTCACTCCTCCAAATTCTTTTTCAAGCATCAGCACATCTTTCGGAAATGAAAACGTTTGCCCAAACTCCTGCTCTGAGTGGCGTAAAAACGCGCTGAGAAATTCCACATCAAGCGGCGCAGCATCTGCGAGCAATTGACTTGCGTCCTTCGCAATAAGTGAAAAAGAAAACGCCCGCTTGAGGAGCGCTGTCTTTTGGAAAAATTGATTGAGCGTGCGCTGAGAGTCATTCTCAAAAAGCCTGACCTTGATTTCCGAAGTCAGCGCATCAATTTCTTCAAATAGTTTGGGGCTTAAACTTGAAATCAGACGCTGATATTTTAAGAATCGAAGGACTCCGTCTAAAGAGCCGTCGCTGCTTTTTTTCATTTTTTTGATGCCTGCGTAAAGAAAGCCGTAATAGTTTGCGTGACTTACTTTTCCAAGTTTCCAGTTAATGGTCTCTTGAGAAAACCGGAAGCGCTCACCAGCATTAAGACTTGCTTCAAGTTTTTGAGTCAAATTCTTTAACTCAACCTCAGCCTTAGCAAAATCAATCCGCTTCTCAAGTGAAACCAATCGAAGTAAATTTTGAATCGTGGGGTATGCAGTCAAGCGGATGTGTTTCATTCGAGCAAACTGCGTAAGTTGCCTCACAAAACTTGTTAGAGTTGAACGATCAGATTTAAAATTTCTTTCGGTTGTAAGCAGCCTGCGAAGTTCCTCTGAATAAACAAATCGCGCCGCCTGATTCAAACTGGTCTCTAGACCCTCAACTGTCTTAAGTGCGTGATGATTTACTTTCAGCGCGTGAAGAAAGGCTTGTCGACTTTCCTCATAAAGATGAGGCTCCTCCACGCCAATCAAGCGAAGTTCTGGAATTTTAACGAGTGCCGCGTACCCCGCGCCGGTAATCTTTCCCTCTTTCAAATAGTAATCACCAAGCCACTCGCGTGCTTGGGCATTCGGGAAGGCACCGAATAGAAGCGTGTCCAGGTCACCGCTTGCTCCTTCAATTGCTACAGAGCGAACATTCTTGGTTTTGTGCAGAAACTCAATGAGGCCGGATATTTTTCGCTGGGCTTCCTCATTTGCGTGAGCGTCCTGAATGAGGTAAACGGTTCCTTTATTTTTTCCAATGAAGTTAGATTGAATTGAGCCAAGCTCAAACGGGATGGATTGTCGCGAGTCTAAAGAGTCCCTGTGAATTGCATGGCTCGCCTGCAACCTGCCAATCTCAGAAAAACCGTCTGCCGCTGCTAGAAATGCAAATGAAGGAGTAACGTGGGTAAGGAGAAAGGAAAAGCAAACAACTAAACTTGTCCCTTGCTTGAGAAAACGGTCACGCGGATGACGCCTCATGCAGGCCATTAAATAATTTATTTCGGTATTTGCTAGAATCTGTAATGTGGTTTTATAAATTTTAGATTAATGCTGACTATGATACCTTTTAAAAAGAATAGTACAAGTTCTTTTTCTTGATTTTACAGGTAATAATTGGAGGGCAGATGAAATCAAGCGGATGAGCGCTTCTTCGCTGCCATATGGTGGTCAGCTTCCCACTGTGAGACTTTCAGGCGCAGCCAATTCATTGAAAGTTCTATTCCTTTAGTACCATTCAGACTATTTTTACCCTGAACAACAAAAACGATTGGAACTCCCTGCTTGAGCAGCTCGCCTCCTGCCCAAAGTACAGGAAGAATTGCTACCTTTTGAATTTCTGAGTCAAGCAACCGAATGACGCGACTTTCTGAGATTGAGACACCTAACTCATCCTCTGCCTGGCGCGCAAGTTGCTCAACATCTATTTCAGTTATTTGGATGCGACTTTGCAATGCATCAGGTAACTTAGAAATAACTTGTCTTGCTTCGTCTAGATTTTTTGCCTTCTGCGCAAATAAAATAATCTTTTCACCATGATTCAAGCTTGCCAGAAGCTGCTTCAGAACCCCAATCTCGCTCAATCCATCCGTCCATTCGACAATTAGTCGTGATTTCCTTTCACTTAGAAAATCTTTTTTAGACTGAGGCATTGAATTGCGAAATTGATTCAAAATCTCATTTGAAATAAACACATCAAAATCAGAAATTGTTCCATTCTGTGCAGATTGAATTCGGAAGATTGAAGTACGCATCACCAAAAATCTCATTTCTTGAGCGGAGGCTGCTGCATCCCTTAATTCGTTACGCGTCAATTTTGCGAGCAAGACAGTCTCCTCCATCCGTTTAAGGAATGCTAAATTTTTGGGAAATGGAAGATTTTTTGCTTCTTCAACAAGCAAATGTTCATGAGCCTTATAATCTTGATAAGACTTCAGAACTCTTCCGTCAAATTCCCGCTCAAGCGCATCAAGCACCGCCTTAATGTCATGAATAGATGAAGATTCATTCAAAGTGAAACCTATGGGCAATTTCTCTGCTGCAGCCAAAAGAGGTTCTTGTAATGCATCAATTACACTCGTTCTAAATTGAGCAAGCTCATCAGAATTTTTTGGTTCGGTATTCCCAATTAGTAATGGCTTTGCTCTGATCTTGAAAATACGTTTTAAAATCACTGCTGCTTTTTCGTAAACTTCCTTTAAATCTGTGAGCTCTTTAAGCTGCTTCTCATTTAATAATGGCACTTCAATAGGTTGCGCTTCGACAAAACTTTTAGGAGAAGAAGGTTCAACAATATGCCCACTATTTTCAACTGCAGCTGGTGGGTCAAGAGTTAAAGTAATCGGTTTCCAATCTGGAGAAGGAACAAAAATTGTGTTACCTGAAACTACGCCACCTTCAATACTTCTAGCAAGCAACTTCCTCACTGCCAAAATCAACCATAATAGAAATAGCGCAATAGCCGTTCTGAGCGTCCAGATGAATACTTTTTGACTAATCGCTTGCACGCGATTTAAAAAAGCTAATTGTGCATCATTAGTTAAAACTGTTCCAGTGTCACCATCGAGCAAGTAAATTTCTTTCCAGTGGCGCGGGAGCCTTGGAACATCTTTTATATCTGTCTGCCCAAAATTTTGAGAAAAAGTTTCCCCTCCCTGTTGTCCTGCTGCTATTAAAATTGTCTGAGGAGTCACCAAAACAGGCTCACTACCTGGAATCTGCGGGTCATTTGGATATTCTGGTTCAACAAGCACAACCCTTGGCTCAACCATTTGAACCATCAGAGCTGATATTTTTTCTCCAATTGATTTCCCGTCATCAAATGGTGGAATTGGAATGGTGCCAACCTCTGGAGGATTAACTACTAGAGGCAGTTCCCCCGGAATTGGTGGAACATTTTTTTGAAATTCTACCGGGACAGGTGTTTCAGTGTTCAGTGGGTTCAATTTTAAAACGTCTGAATTTGGAATTTCTGGAAAACTGAATGGCGTTTGAGTTGGAATTAAGGCACGAGCAACCTGTTCAATTGATGGTTGATCAGACGGCCATTGCACATCAGTTGGTTCAGTAATACTACTTATATTTGGAGTTTCTAAAATCTTTGGTTGCTGTGGAATTGCTGATTGTAAAGTTCCCCGATTTTTTAGTTGCATTACTTCTTCTTTAAGAAGTGATGGATGGGCAAGCAACTCGCCTACTGACAAATTCTTGTCTCTTGCAATTTCCGGAAGCGCGGTAAATAATTTGGAGGCAGGAATCATTGCGCCATCTCCAAAATTAAACATCACTTCATCCGCACTTAAACTGGGCTCCAAATATGGCGCTAAATAGATTGCAGAAATATCATCTGAAAATACACTCGCATAACTTGGATGCTTAATAATTCTCTTCCAAAATTCTCGGAATGTGGAATTGACATAACTTGGAAAAGTGTTTTCTCTTTTATAAATGTCCACAAATGATTGCGCGGTCATTCCCGCTTCGGCTAAAGTTCCACCTGGACCAGAAGAACTTGGCTTTTGAGTCGCCAGCGCAAAGCTCACACTGCCTCCCACCCAAACAATCAAAGAAAGAGCAGCAATCCACAATGTGCTGGTAATTCTCCCAAACACCAAGCGCGCTACATTACCCCGCTTCGTATTCACCAAATCTAATTTTTCGTCACGTAATTCCGAATGAACTGAAATACTTTTAACTAAGCCAACCTGTGCATCTTGGACAACTTTATTTTCTTGTAATTGGCCAACACGTTCATTGTCACCCCCGCGAAAGCGGGGGTCCAGAGTAACTATTAATTCCTGTTTTTCTCTATTGTGATGACCCATTTTAGCTTGCTCATCCCGAAGTGGATTCCCGCTGGCACTCTGTAACATTAATTTTTTTCTATGGAACAGAGTGCTTGTACCTTGTTCCTTTAAAAAACGCTCCTGTAATGATTGATGTGACAAGGTGCTGGAAGCACGCGGGAATGACATACCTTGGCTCACCCAATCACTTAAAGGTGTTGTAGTTTCCGGAATCATGGCTTTTGAGAGCCGAAACGTTTGGATGGATTTATTTTTCGCAATAAAGCGCTCCCCCAAAGAACGCCCGCCTCTTCTTTTAAGTTGTCCAGTCACTCGTGGAAAAACTCCATCAATCTGTTGAGGCGACGTTAAAACTTCAAAACCAATCACTTCAGCCCCACTAAAAGATTGCGTATAAAGCACTCCAATTTCAACGCGAGCACCTTGAAAGGTTTTGGTTAGAACCGAACTGCTCAATGCCCATTCTTTTAGTCTTCCAATATTTTCTGAGGTGTCTGTCAAAGCAGTGCCCAAAACCAAACGAAGCTCTGTTCTGAATAAATCTCTTTGCAGATGATTCGGTACCGCAAGTTGAAGCCTTGGGTCGCTAAGAATGGTATTTGATTTGATCAGTGCTTCTT
>JAHFHD010000032.1 GCA_023247075.1 Candidatus Omnitrophota bacterium
AAGAGCCCTGTTGTACTGCTGTGACTCAACCAACCAGTCACAAACAATCTTTTCTGGATTTTTTATTTTTAGCAGGTGGGATTATTACCCTGTTTTATTTACTCACCAACGGGATCCCGCTCATTCAATGGGGGTGGCTTCATGAACTAGGGAAGAAAAGCCATTACACCAGAGCGACCAGCCTTGTCGTAATTGGATACGTAATCCCTCTGTTTCTTTGTTATTTCTTGGCACGTTCAAATTTTCAAAAGCTCAAAGTCGTTAAATTTATTCAGAGGCTTTCAAAATTACGTTCCATAATTCCGCTCATGCTTCTGACGTTGTGCTTTTGGGCAACTTTTGTTATCGTTGCATTTGCGCGCACCCGTGCTTTTGAGACCCGTGCTTTCGATTTGGGGATATTCGCGCAGGCAGTTTGGAATACCCTTCAAGGACATTTCATGTATTCGTCGCTTAAGGATGGCATCTGCTTGTTGGGTGACCATTTTAGCCCAATACTTCTACTAACCTTACCTGTTTACCATTTGTGGCCAGACCCACGAACTCTCCTTTCCATTCAAGCATTGGCCACTTCGATTAATATTATTTTAATTTTTAAAATCACGCATAAGAAAACCGGGGATATGGGCGTCTCGTTGCTTTTTGCTGTACTATACGCTTTCTTCCGCGCAACCCGAAGCCCTCTGTGGGAAGATTTTCATCCAGAGGTTCTCGCTGAACCTTTTATGCTGGGGGCTTTTCTGTGTTTAGAGCAGAATCAAATAATCCCCTTTCTTATTTTTGCGGCATTGATGATGCTTGGCAAAGAAAACATGCTTGGGATTTCGTTCATACTGGGTTTCTATTGCACCTTTTTTAAAAAACGACGCTGGGCAGGCATGGGGGTTATGATTCTTTCCGTTCTACTTTTTCTTTCGGAAATTTACTGGTGGATGCCGGCCATAACGGGAAAGCCTTACTTTTATCAAGCTTTCTATAGCAACTCCGAGAATCCATTGTGGGGGATAGGCCGTCCATTGACACTAGACTCTCTCAATTACGTTTTAAAAGTATTTGGGCCATTATCTTTTTTATCCTTTTTCCATTTTCCAACATTCATATTAACGTTCCCAATTCTTTTTCAAAATCTTACATCACACGGAGATGCCTTCAGGTCATTGAGTTATCACTATGTAACGGGACTCACCCCGTTCGTAATAGTTTCAAGTGTTTACGGTTTTGAATATTTGCGTTCAAAATTTGTGTTTGTTACAAAATATGCGTCCTGTTTATTGGGTGTTGTCACCATCGTCTTCTTTCTCCAGGCAGGTCCCAGCGAATACTATTATTTGTGGAAAATCCAAAAGCATTTTTCGCATCAGAAAGATGCTATCCATCAGGAACTTGTAAAAATCCTTCCTGAATTTTCCATCCTGACCCATAACAACATCATTCCGCATGTCGTCAATCGCAAGAACGTTTATCAATTTAGTTACAACCCCATACTAGGCAAGGTACAACAAGCAGCAATGGTAAAGGCTGATTATATTATTTTGGATGAGGAATTCTGGGAACCCAACACCAAACCGCTAGCAAAGACTTGTCAAGCATTCATCGAATCTGGTTATCAGGTCCAATACCAAAACGGAAATTTTTTTATCCTGCGGAAGGAACGCTTCAACCAAAACGCACTTGCATCATAAACTTCTTCTCAATTAAAATTTTAATTTCCATAGCATGGGGTTCAGGATTGGTTTATTCGCGTACTATGAAAAAGGTGTCAATTGGCCACCGAAATATGTTATATTTCTTTTTTAAAAACTCAGTTCTAAAGAGAGAAAATGAAGCAGCTGCTAAGTTCAAAAATTATTGCCGAAGACATTCGTAATCTTGCCACAGCACTCCAAGATTACCATGATTACTTTTACGGTAAGACCTTTTTAATTACAGGCGCAGGGGGATTCCTAGGTAAGTATATGGTTCTTCTTCTGCATCATCTTAACGAATATCGATCACACCAAAATTCCATTCGCGCGATCTGTCTTGACAATTTCATTACTGGTTATAAACAAGAAATGATTAATGATGACAATTTTGAATTTATCCCACACAACGTCATTGAATCATACAAAACAGACAAACCTATTGACTATATTATTCATGCCGCCGGAATTGCATCACCAGTTTATTACACGAAATTTCCAATTCAAACTATGGACGTAGGAACTGTCGGAACGCGTCATATGCTGAATTTAGCAAAAGAAAAAAATGTAAAAAGCTTTATTTTTATGAGTTCTAGTGAAGTTTATGGGGATCCAGATCCGGCGCATGTTCCCACCTCTGAAGAATATTACGGAAATGTGTCTATCATTGGCCCGCGTGCCTGTTATGATGAATCCAAGCGTTTCGGTGAGACCATGTGTAGTGTCTATTGGAAAGTTTATGGCCTGCCAGTTAAAATGGTTCGTCCTTTCAATGTGTATGGACCAGGAATCCGCCCAGACGATTACCGTGTTCTACCTAATTTTATCGAACATGCTTTACGCAAAGAACCATTACCGATTCATGGCAATGGGATCAACACCAGGTCGTTTTGTTATATTAATGATGAAATTGAAGGTATTTTTCGGATTCTTTTTTCCGAGGCTAATGGAGAATCGTTTAACGTCGGAAATCCAACACCAGAAATTTCTGTAAAGGAACTTGCGAGACTCGTGACTAAACTCATGCCACACAAAGTGGATGTTGTTTATATTGACCCACCGCACGCAGTCTATGCTTCGAGCGATCCCAAGAGACGCTGTCCGAACATCTCCAAGTTAACTACTATTACTAAATTTAAGCCCCGCTATGCGCTGGAAGATGGGCTACGCAGAACCATTGACTGGTTCGTGGAAAATAACTAAAAGGAGTAATCAAAATGGAAACAATCACACATGTTGGATGTGCTTTTAAAGACAATCGAGGTGAGATTTATAATCTTTTTGAAGGTCAACTCAGCCATGTAGCAATGATCACATCTAAAAGGGGATCTGTGCGTGCCAATCATTATCACAAACTCGACCACCAGTATATATATCTCGTAAGTGGCGCTTATGAAACTCATTCGGTTGATGTTCGTAATCCTTCAAAGCGTCAAGTGCTTAATGTGCGCCAAGGAGATATTGTTGATACACCCCCGATGATTGCCCATGTGCAAAAATTTACTGAGGATTCTGTTTTTTTGGCTTTTAGCACACGCCTTCGGGAAGAAGGGAAATATGAGGACGATACGATCTCATATCCCGTTATCGAAGGTTATCTTAACAAAACATTAAAGACTACCGAATAGTCGTTTTTATTGAAATGAATCGCACGGTTGTTATTACAGGAGCCAGTCGTGGGCTGGGGCTTGCGCTGGCATGCCAATTTATCAATCAAGGCGACGTAGTTTTTGGCATTAGCCGCACCAAGCGTCATTGGAATGCCGCATACAATTTGGTGTCAAATTCTAAGCACCTCATCCTAACATGCGCTGATATCAGCAGGGAAACAGTTGTTAAAAATTTTCTGGCAAAAATCAAAAAACAAACTAATCACATCGATATCTTAATCAACAATGCTGGTTATGGGGGGGTTCTATCAAGAATTGAGGATTTGAAATTAGCTGAATTTCGAAAGCATCTTGATCAAAATCTGCTTTCGGCTTTTCTTATGTGTAAATATTTTATTCCACGGATGCGTCGTCAAAAATCAGGTCTTATTTTTAATATTGCTTCAATGGCAGGAAAACGGGCTGTTCCAAGGCTTGTTGCGTATTCTGCAAGTAAATTTGGCATATTGGCTTTAACTCAAGCTATTGCCAAAGAAAATCTTGATACACCCATAAAATGCATCACAGTCTGTCCGGGAGGTATGAATACTAAAATGCGTTCAGACCTATTTGGAAAAGAAGACGCCATCCGTCAACAAAGCGTGGATTTTGTTGCTAGTATTGTTCTGCAGATTACAAACAATAAAATCAGACTCGAAACGGGATCAGATATTACAATACGTCATTCGAAGGTTGCTGATATTCATGTCCCCCCCACAAATTAAAACATCCACATCGATCGCGATTGATCCTTACCGTAAAGCCAAATGCCGATATTGTAATTCTTACTTACCAAATCCTTTTTTGGAATTAGGTTCTATGCCACTTGCCAATTCACTTATAACTACCGAAGACCTCGATAAGGATGAATTTCAATGCCCTCTCAGCCTTACGTTTTGTCAGCAATGTACATTAGTTCAACTCACTCATGCAGTCCCTGCAGACCTCATGTTTAAGAACTATCTCTACGTCAGCTCAACCACCAAAACCTTTCAGGAACATTTTGCCAAATACGCCAAAGCAGTACGGCTTAAGTTGGCCAATAAAAATCATCCAGTCGCAGTGGATATCGGTAGTAACGATGGTTTACTTGTTTCCAGTTATGCCAAAGAAGGGATGGACGCCATTGGCATCGAACCGGCAAAAAATTTAAGTGACATGGCTAATTGCAAAGGCATCAAAACACTTAACCGCTACTTCGATCATGAATGTGTTAAACAAATTCTTAAGGAACACGGTCCAGCAAAAGTTATTAGTGGCAATAATGTCTTTGCGCACATTGATGATATCCAAAATGTTGTTCGTAATGTCTACGACCTACTTGATGCTGACGGAATGTTTGTAATTGAATTCCCGTACCTTGTCACCATGCTTGATGAAACATTGTTTGACATGATTTATCACGAGCATTTATCCTACCTTTCCATCACCGCCTTAAATTATATTTTTGAACAGTTTCACATGAAAATCTTTGACATTGATTATGTTCCATCTCACGGTGGTTCCTGTCGAGTCTTTATTCAAAAAAATGAAGGTCATTATGCCATTTTCCCAATTGTAGCTGAATACTGTGCCAAGGAAAAAAAGAGGGGGATTGGATCATCAGAAACTTATGAAGAATTTGCTAAAAAAGTTTATCAGGTTAAAAAAGATCTTCTTCAATTTGTTACTGATTCAAAAAATAGTGGTAAAATTATAGCTGGATATGGAGCGCCAGCCAAAGCCAGTACCATAATTAATTTTTGCAAACTTCAGGCTGAGCAAATTAGTTTTATAGTGGATGACAACCCACTCAAACAGAAACATTTTGTCCCAGGTGCCAAAATTCCAATTGTTCCGAGCGGCCACCTAGAATCTAACCTTCCAGATTATTTGATTATTTTTGCTTGGAATTTTGCCAAAGAAATCATCACAAAGATTCAGCCTTTGAAACAAAAAGGCGTTCGTTTTTTAATTCCTCTCCCAAAACCAGCCCTTGTTTAACGCCCGAATTATTATTCTCAATTATAATGGCGAGAACCTCCTTCCCCAATGCCTTCCAAGCCTCATTAAGGCACATCAAAAAGCAAACTTAATCGCTCCAGTGACCGTGCTTGATAACTTGAGTACGGATGCAAGTGAAAAACTTCTCAGGGATGACTACCCGAATATTTCATTTGTAAAAGCTACAGAAAATCTCGTCCTTTGTTCTTATAATTACTATCTTACGCAAGTTAAGGAGTCGATTGTAATTTTGCTAAATAACGATATACGAGTTGATGAAGATTTTATTCCACCTTTGCTGGCTAAATTTAGAGAAAACCCTCAAACCTTTTTAGTTGCCCCGCGTGTGATGAATTTTGACGGCTCGCGTGTGGATGCTGCCCGCACAAAAGCAAAATTACGGTTTGGCATTTTTTGGAGTAGTGGTCGGTATCCAAACTATGAGCAAGAGGTGATGACCCCGTCAGAAACTTTTTCATCTGGCTTCGGAGCATTTTCACGAGAAAAGTTTTTGCAACTGGGTGGATATGACAAGCGGTTTTTGCCAGGTATTATGGAAGATGCGGATTTATGCCTTAGGGCACAAAGAACAGGTTTTCATCTTTATTATGAACCCCGAAGTGTTGTTTACCACATGGGCCAGGCTAGCTTTAAAAAGGTTTTTGGACATGACAAACTTCAAGTCTTAGCGCATCGCAATAATTTTCTTTTCATGTGGAAAAATTTCAGCGGTCTAGCTTTTTGGGGACCTCATTTTTTTTTCCTTCCGCTCCACTTTTCCTTTGCTATCCTCAAGGGCAATTGGGCGTTGGTGGTTGGTTTCTTTCAGGCACTAGTCCACTCGCGGGGCAATCCCAAATGACCATTTCTGTAGCACTTATCACTAAAAATGAGGAAACGAATGTCGAGATTTGTCTCGAATCAGTAAAATGGGCTGATGAAATCGTTGTCGTTGACAGCGGTAGTTCAGACCGCACGGTTGAACTTGCGAGGCAATATACTTCAAAAATTTTCCCTTACCCGTTCTGCAATTTCGCCGATCAAAAAAATGAAGCCTTGAAACGCTGCAACGGGGACTGGATATTCTTTATTGATGCCGACGAACGAGTCACTCCGCTCCTGGCGACGGAAATACAACTGACCGCTCGGTCATTACCCAATGCTGTCTATCAAGTCAAACGAACGACAATCCTTTTCGGAAAAGAATTAAAATACAGTGGAACCCAGAATGATTTTCAAACCCGGTTATTTCCAAAAGGAAGGGCTCATTTTGAACAACCCATCCATGAAAAAGTGATTACAACGCTTCCAATTAGACAACTTCGTCATTCACTTCTTCACAATAGCACCGCTAATATGCGAGAGTATAAAGTCAAATTCAATCAATACCTTTCGCTCGAAATCGCATATATTAAACAGACTGGGCGAAAGATCTCAGCATTTGACCTTATTTTGCGCCCGCCGGCAAAATTCATTATCCTTTATGTTTTTAAACTAGGATTTCTCGATGGTCAAGCAGGTTTAAAAGTAGCTGTGCTTGCCACCTATTACGATTTCATGAAATTTTTCAAGGGGTGGAAAATATCGCGAGCTTCGCAACGACAATAACAACCCTTAAAACTTCATCTGAAATTTTTACCCTACCGACACTCATCTTCAAAATTTGACCTCCATTACAATTGTTCATATTCCTGAATATTTGGTATCATAATATAATTAATCAGTAGTTCCCACGAACCAATAAGTCTAATATCCATTAAATATTTAAAGTATTTTTAAATAGGTATTCAGATATTTATGTTTTCACCACAAAAAAATTCTTATTATTTACTCATAATTGTATTCCTGGATACTGCAACAATTCTGGTTAGTTTCTGGGTTGCTTATTGGCTACGATTTTCCGGATTTTTAATCCCGCTCCATAAAGGATTGCCTTCCTTTGAATATTATCTCAGGGCGATGGTGGTCGTTGTGCCAATTCATCTCATCATTTTTAGATGGTATCGATTGTATCAACTTGCGCGCCATATCAGAAGGATTCAAGAACTTATAAACGTGGTCAAGGCAGTTACATGTGCAACGTTTATTTTTATGGCCGTGACCTTTACGTATCGCGAATTCAGTTATTCCAGGTTCGTGTTACTTTTTGCCTGGTTTTTCGCGGCTACTTTTTGTTGTGTTAATAGATACTGCATAATCCAGTTTGAATACTTGCTACGAAAAACTGGCAAGCGAGATCGGGTTTTGATTATTGGAGCCAACCCTAACTCTAGAAATCTAATCCGCTGGATGGAAGACAATCCTCATTACGGGCAAGAGGTAATTGGAATCTTGTCGAATAGCGATATCAGTAACGAAAAACATTTCAATCGTGTTCCTATTCTGGGAAGTTATGAAGGATGTGATGAAACTTTAAAAAAAGAAAATATTGATCAAATAATTGTCACAGATCCCTCTATTTCTCGAGAGATGATTAGCGAGCTTATGTTGAAATGCGAAAGCAAGATGATTTCTTTTAAACTGGTAGCTGATTTTTATGGCCTTATCACGCAGCATGTCGATGTGGAATATGTTAGCAACGTTCCACTGCTTGGCTTAAAAAGTTTACCTTTAGACGATTTAGGGCATCGGTTACTCAAACGCTTGTTTGATATTTTTGTTTCAGCAAGTCTCTTGATTATTTTTTCTCCAATTCTCACCCTCATCGGAGCAGCAATTAAGTTGCATGATCGAGGGCAAATACTTTACAAACAAGAACGCGTAGGACAGGATGGAAAAATTTTTAATCTTTACAAATTTCGCACTATGTCGATTGATGCAGAAAATAAGACGGGGCCGGTGTGGACGAGCTCGAATGATCAGCGAGTCACTTTAGTGGGCAAATTTCTAAGGCGAATAAACTTAGACGAACTTCCACAACTTTGGAATGTTTTGATTGGAAATATGAGCATGGTTGGCCCCAGACCAGAACGCCCCTATTTTGTTGAACAGTTCCGAGATCAAATTCCGCGTTACATGGCAAGGCATAAAATTAAATCAGGCATCACAGGATGGGCGCAAATTCACGGTTTAAGAGGGAATACATCACTTGAAGAAAGAATCAAATACGACCTCTACTATATGGAAAACTGGACCGTGATGATGGATGTTGAAATTCTCCTTGCGACACTTTTTGCTTTCAAAAATGCATACTAAGGGAGGAGAACAATTTTCATTAGTAAATCACATTGCTATTGATTTTCGAATGGCCCATCACACCGGAATAGGCCGGTATATCCGAGGGATTGTTGGGGCACTCGCAAACACACCGTCAAAATTACAATACACATTAATTCAAAATCGAAACAATCAAGCAGATATTCCTTTTGAGTTCTCAAGTCAAAACACAAAGATTCCAATTTATAGTTTGAGCGAGCAAATCCTATTTCCGCAAATTGCTCGATTCGCAGATTGTTTTCACGCTCCTCACTACAATGCTCCGGTTTTCTGGAAAAAAAAATTGGTTGTCACTATTCACGACCTGATTCACTTACGATTTGCGAATCATCTTGCGTCCCCATTTGCTCGCGCTTACGCCCAAGTTTTGCTTCCAATTGTCGTGCGCCGAGCGGATGCAATCATTGCAGTTTCAGAACACACCAAAAAAGATTTGGTTGAAATGCTGCGCGTAAATCCAAAAAAAATAATAGTCATTCATCATGGGATTGACCCAGATTTTTTAAAACCTGCTAAAATCCAAGTCAGTCAAGCAACAAAAAATGAGCCATATTTTCTGTGTGTCGGACTCATTAAAGCACATAAAAATATTGGGATTTTGCTAGAAGCATTTCGCAATCTCAAACGGACAGGAGCGTTTCCAAACATACGGCTAAAATTTGTCGGTACTCCTGATCTAAAGCAAAAGGTAGTTCGTAAATGGTTTCAAATCATCAAACAAGAGTCTGACATATCTCTTGAATGTCATCTGGATGATCAACAATTAAAACAAACATACCAAAATGCAACGGCACTCATATTCCCATCTTTCTACGAAGGTTTTGGTTTTCCACTTCTAGAAGCAATGGGTTCTGAAATTCCAATTGTTGCAGCACGGTCTAGTTCCATCCCCGAAGTGATTGGTGAAAAAGCAGGGCTTTTATTTAATCCATTTTCAACCTCAGAACTCCAAGGTTGCATGCGGCGAATTCTAGAAGAAAAAGATTTGAGCGGACAACTCGTGCAGGAGGGGGCAAAGCGGCTTCAGTTATTCCGCTGGGATGTTGCAGCTCAAAAAACAAAGGCGGTTTATGAGTCTGTTCTCGGAAAAAACTAAGAAGCCTTCTGTCTGTCTGGTCCATGACTGGTTAATTACCATGAGGGGTGGCGAAAAGGTATTAGAGGGAATCGCTGAACTTTTTCCAGAAGCGCCAATCTACACACTTTTTTTGGACCGAAAAAAATTGTCAGGTGCACTGCAAAGCAGAAAAATTCACACTTCTTTTTTACAATATATTCCAGGAATTTCAAAATTTTACAGGTGGTTACTTCCACTTTTCCCAATTGCAATTTGGTTTTTAAATGTTCGGAAATTTGACATTGTCATCTCAAGTAGCCATTGCATGGCAAAAGCCATCCCTGTACGAAAAGAAGCTCTTCATATTTGCTATTGCCACACACCGATGCGGTATTTATGGGGATTTGAAGAAGAGTATTTCGGTAAATTTATTAAACCAATTCGATTTCTCATACAATTTTATTTCAATTGGCTTCGTGCATGGGATCAAAAAACTTCAAAAAAAGTTTCGCTCTTTATTGCAAATTCAAGAAATACTGCAAATAAAATACTAGAGCTTTACGGAAAGCCGTCGGTTGTTATTCATCCCCCTGTTGATATTCCTTACGGTGCAGATTACCACCACGAGTACAAACAAGTAAATTATTTTTTAATTGTTAGCGCTCTTGTTCCATATAAAAAAGTTGATATTGCAATCAGTGCGTTCAATGAACTGAGATTACCACTTAGAATTGTTGGTGACGGGCCCGAGCGGACACGCTTAGAAAAATTAGTGCGACATTCTGAAATCGTCTTTGATGGATGGCTCACCGAAGAGCTGCTGCGCACTCGCTACAGAAACTGCAAAGCCCTGATTTTCCCGGGAGAGGAAGATTTTGGGATTGTTCCGGTTGAAGCTCAAAGCTTTGGAAAACCAGTCATTGCTTATGGAAAAGGCGGGGTTTGTGAAAGCGTTCTTGCTTGCAACGAACAGAATGTGCAACGATTACCCCAAAAAAGCACAGGCATATTTTTTTATGATCAAACAGCAAACGCCTTGATTCAGTCAATTAAAGAATCTGAATGCCTTGATTTTGACTCGCATTTTATTCAAAATCACGCACAATCATTTGGACTAAAAAAATTTCGGGCTGAAATAATTGGTTTTCTTAATGCACACTCCATTCAAATTACAGATTCGATTGGATTGTAACGAAATGCACCAAACAAATCTCATTAAAACACGATGATTCCAGTTAGCCTCACGAACCAGCTTCGAAAACTTTCTGAGCATTGTTTCTTGGGAGGTATTTTTGTTCTACCATTCACAAAAGCAGGATTCGAAATTTTGTTTGTGGCAGCATTTTCTTTTTGGATTGCTGAAAAAATTTTGACAGGAGGTTCGTTTTCAGTTGATAGAAAGTTTTTTATTCTTGTGGGTTTATTTATTGTCACTTCGTCTATCTCTGGCTTTTCCTCTGGCTACCCTGAAATTTCTTTTCGCGGGGTGATTAAACTTATTAAATATTCATGTCTCATGTTTATGGTGGCAGATTTATTTGTCCATGCAGGCAGCCTAAAATGGTTGTTTGTTATTGAATTATCAAGCTTTGGGTTGGTCATATTGGATGCGTTAATTCAAAAAATATTTGGACACAATCTCATCACGAATCATCCAATCTTTTATTCAAATACACAGATTCGTCTGACAGGTCCTTATCAGTCGTACGGCTTGCTTGCTGCCCACATCATCATGATGGCGCCAATTTTGTTTATGACAGCAACAAGTCAGTTAAAAAGAGGACGTTTCTTAAGATGCCTTGGGCTTGTGACTTTACTTCTGGCTGCTTTATATGTGCTATATCAAACCCAATCGCGAGGTAGTTGGCTAGCAGCGATTGGTTCAATTTTAATCTATGGAATTTTAAGTCGAAATAAATGGCTCCTCGTTGTTTTAGTTTTTGCAATGCTGGTAGCGTCATTTATTCTTCCAAAAAGGATTTTATTTCATGCGGATCTTTACAACCAAGAAGCATCTCTGGTAGAAAGAAAATTACTTTGGGCGCGCGCTATTTCCGTCATCAAAGCCAGGCCCTGGTTCGGATGTGGCATTGGTACATACACCAAAAATTATTCTAAATACACACAAGGAAAAGAATGGTTAGAAATTAAAGAAAAAGCCCTCCGAGGAAAATATGCAAATTTCCCAGAAAATGAAACATGGCGTATTCCTGGTCATCCGGATCAAATTCCAAATCATTATGTTCATAACGGCTATTTGCAGATGGCAGCCGAAACCGGCCTTATTTCTCTCCTTCTTTTTTTTGCAATCGTGGTCATCACCTTGATTAATGGCTATCAAGCTTTCAAGCAATCGGAGAAAAAATATCAACTAATTGTGGGGGCGCTAATTGCAGGACTTAGTGCACTTTTACTTCAAGTGTTTGTGGACACAACCTTGCATAATCTTCAATCTGCTGTCTTCATCTGGTTTTTTTTCGGTTTGTTAATTGCAGTAAAAAATGTGAGGGCTTTTAGTCTTACAGCAAACTGTAGCGACAAAAAACTTGAGTGTAAAAACATTATGATTCAAAATTAGAATCCTTTAAAAATCTAATCAAATTCACTTGACCAGAGAGATGGAAACCAGTAAACTTCGGATTCACTTGCAATCAATTTGTCATCTTATTTTCCAGGAGGAGAATGTATGAAAGTTCGTGTTGGAATAAATGGGTTTGGACGAATTGGAAGAAATATTTTTCGTGCTGGATTTCGGAATCAAAATATTGAATTTGTTGCGATTAATGATCTCCCCACAGACATTAACGTTCTTGCCCATCTTTTAAAATACGATTCAACCTTTGGCATTCTTGATGCAAAGGTAGAAGCAAAGGGAAATTCACTTGTCATTAATGGCAAAGAGCTTAAAGTGCTTTCTCACAGAAGCCCCTCTGAAATTCCATGGGGGCAGCTTGGAGTTGATCTAGTCATTGAGTCCACTGGAGTATTTACTGACGCAGAAAAAGCCAAAGGTCATATTCAGGGCGGCGCTAAAAAAGTAATTATTTCAGCACCCGCGAAAAATGAAGACATTACCATTGTTTTGGGCGTCAATGAAAACCAATACAACCCCGAAAAACACAACATCATCTCAAACGCCTCTTGCACCACCAATTGTCTTGCGCCGCTTGCAAAAGTTCTGCATCAAAATTTTAATATTATTCATGGGCAAATGACCACAATCCACTCCTACACCAATGACCAGAGAATTCTGGATTTGGTTCACTCAGATTTACGCCGCGCGCGCTCAGCAGCTGTTTCAATTATTCCATCAACCACAGGTGCAGCAAAAGCAATTGGTTTGGTATTGCCAGAACTCAACAAGAAACTTGATGGATTTTCATTGCGCGTTCCAACCCCAGATGTTTCAGTGGTCGATCTGGTTTGTGAAGTTTCAAAGGAAACCACAACCGAAGAAGTAAATGCCGCTTTAAAAAAAGAGACACAAGGCTCACTTCGAGGGATATTAGAATTTTGCGAACAGCCGCTTGTTTCAATTGACTTCAAAGGAAATCCTGCTTCGTCAATCGTTGATGCTGATCTCACCAAAGTGATTGACAAAAAATCAGTCAAGGTAGTTGCCTGGTATGACAATGAGTGGGGATATTCAAACCGCTGCGTGGACCTTGCTGCCTACATTGGTGCGCGCCTGCCACAAACAGCTGGCGCTCGATAAATCCTACAATTTCAAATCGGAGCTACTGCATCGCAAAGATCGAACATCAACGTGATGAATCGATTCCACAGCCCGTCACGAGAAAAAGGAATAACAAATGAACATTCGCACACTTGATGATTTGTCTGTAAATGGAAAACGCGTACTTGTGCGCGTTGACTTTAATGTACCCCTGACACCGCAAAGTGAAGTAGCGGATGACATGCGAATTGTCAAATCCCTTCCAACCATTCAGTATTTACTTAAGAAATCCGCGCGAGTTATTTTGATGTCACACCTTGGACGTCCAGATGGTAAAAAAAATCCAAAATACAGTTTGCAACCCGTTCAAAAACATTTAGAAAAATTACTCAAGAAACCTGTTGCGTTTGGTTCAGACTGCATCGGTCCAGAAGCTCAGAAGCTTACGCATCGCCTCAAAGATGGAGACATTGCGTTGCTTGAAAATCTAAGATTTCACGCTGAGGAAGAAAAAAATGACTCTGACTTTGCCAAAGAACTTGCTGCACTTGGCGAATGTTACGTCAATGATGCCTTTGGAACGGCGCACCGGGCTCATGCGTCAACAGAAGGGATTGCAAAATTCCTGCCTTCGGCAGCCGGCCTTCTTCTTGCAAAAGAAGTTGAGTATTTTGACCGCATCCTTGAAAACCCTGCTCGCCCATTTGTTGCAATTCTTGGCGGAGCAAAGGTTGTTGACAAAATCAAAGTCATTGAAAATTTACTGAAGCGGGTCGACTGCCTTGTGATTGGCGGCGCTATGGCTTACACTTTTCTAAAGGCAAGGGGACATAAAATTGGAAATTCAAGATTCGACAGCGAAGGATTTCAAATTGCAAAAAAAATCCTGGAGCAGCTCAAAGGACAAAAAACACAACTGATTCTTCCTTTTGACCACAAGGTCGCGGAAACGGTAACTGCTGATGCGAAAGCAGATATTTCAGACACAGACATTGAAGAGGGCTGGATGGGAGTTGACATTGGACCCAAAACCATTGCACGATTTAAAGAAATCCTTCATCATGCAAAAACAGTCATTTGGAATGGTCCGCTTGGTGTTTTTGAGCTGGAACCTTTTGCAACCGGGACTCGCGAAATTGCCACTTGTCTTGCTGAACTAAATGGCGTCACCACGGTCATCGGAGGTGGTGAAACCGCTCAAGCCGTAACAGATTTGGGACTTGAAAGTAAAATGTCTCATGTGTCAACCGGTGGAGGAGCATCGCTTGAGTATTTAGAGGGGAAAATACTTCCTGGAATTAAAGCACTTCAAAAAAATGACTTGCCCAAAAACGCTTCCCATGTGTAGCATTGTGTAAAAGCAAAGGTAAAAACCATGAAACGCAGACCATTAATTGTTGGAAACTGGAAGATGTACAAGTCAATTCCGGAAACCATTACTCTGGTTAATGTCATTAAAGCTGGGCTCTACAAAGTAGCAGGTGTCGATGTTGCTGTTTGCCCACCGTTCACTTCACTCAAAGCTGCTTCAGAAACTCTTGAAGGAGCAAAAATTGATCTTGGTGCACAGGACATGTGCTCAGAAGTAGAAGGTGCTTTTACGGGGGCAATTTCACCGCTCATGTTGAAGGACGTGCGCTGCCGCTACGTGATTTTGGGACATTCGGAGCGGCGAAAAATTTTTGGTGAGACCAACGGTGAAATCAATCGAAAAATTTCAACTGCACTCCGTTTTAGTTTTGTTCCAATTTTATGTGTTGGAGAAACGCTCGAAGAACGGGAATCAAAACGCGCTTTTGAAGTGGTGAAAGAACAATTTGACACTTGCCTAATTGGACTTGCTGCTAGTGACATCGAACGAGTGGTGATTGCCTATGAACCGGTTTGGGCGATTGGAACTGGCCGAACTGCAACGCCTGAACAAGCAGAGCAAATGCATTCCTACATCCGAAGACTTCTCAAAGAAAAATATGGGGAAGTGGTGAGTGAGCGCGTCCGAATTCTCTATGGTGGAAGTGTCAAGCCTGACAATATTGCGTTGCTTATGGCAAAATCAAATGTAGATGGGGCGCTTGTCGGCGGTGCTTCAATTAAAGGGGAATCATTTATTCAAATTGTAACGAATGCTTTGCCTGAACCTCTTCTTGAACCTGTGCGGAGATAAACGTGCTTCACACCATTACAGTTATTTTGCATGTGTTTGTGTGTTTTTTTCTGATTGCAGTTATTCTGCTTCAAGCAGGTCGTGGACAAGGTCTCAGTTGGGGTTCATTTGGCGGGTCGCCTCAATCAATTTTGGGAACCAAAACCGCAACTTTCTTGGCTAAAGTAACGACTGGTTGTGCGAGTATTTTTTTAATTTCTTGCATCGCGCTGAATGTATTTGAGACACATCAGCAGCGGTCGCTTTTTGGGCCTCGAAAATCTCTTTCCCAAGTTGACTTTCAAAAGATTAAACAAGCACTTGAAAAAGCACAGAAGGAAACAACAGAAAAGAAAACAACTGCAACTGAATCAAAAGAATTAAAACCAGAAGAAGGAAAGAAGGAAAATAGTGCTCAAAAGTCTGTTCAAACCGAACAGCCTGTTCAGACTGCATTGCCAGTTGTGGCAGAATCAAAACCAAGCACGGAACCAAATAATTCAACAAAAACAACTTAACCCCTCCTTCTTTTTCCCGCAAAGAAGAGGCCTGACCCTCTGTAATAGGTTTCGCATTGTGAGTCTAAAAAACAAGGCCCCTCAATTAAACAAAGAAACAAGCGACATAAAGTCAGCACAATATGTGCGGGGAATCGGGCCCAAACGCTTTGAAGCGCTTAAGCGGCTTGGGGTCGAGTCCATTCGCGATCTTTGCTATTTTTTTCCCGCGCGTTACGAAGACCGTGCAACCATTCAGAAAATTTCAGCGATTGAGCCCGACACCGAAGTCACCATCCAGGGAAAAATCCTTTCGCTTGATTTAAGACCTGTTAAAAAGTTTACAATTTTGGAAGGGCTCATCAGCGATGAGACAGAAACAATTACCGCCGTTTGGTTCAATCAGCCATATTTGAAAAACCAGCTTCATGAGGACGACACGGTTATTCTAAGCGGGCGAGTGGAACATTTTAGAGACCGCATTCAGCTGAATGTTTCCGAGTATGAAGTGGCGAATAGCAATTCAAACCCCACGCATGTCGGCCGCATTATTCCAATTTACCCGCTCACTGAAGGGCTTCTCCAACGCTCACTTAGACAGGCAATGAAAGAGATTGTGGAGCGCCATGTTTCAAATGAAATCGTTGATTTTTTGCCGCTTGAATTCAAAAAAGCGCATCACTTTCCAACTCTTCACGAAGCAGTGAGATGCATGCATTTTCCACCTGATTGGCCGAGCCTTGAACATGCTCGCAGGCGAATCGTTTATGATGAATTTTTAATTTTTGAACTCCTTCTGCTTTCAAGCATGACAGCAACGCAAAAAAAAGAACGTGGAATATCACTCACCTTAGATCCTGATTTAATTGCCCAGTTCAATAGTTTCCTTCCATTTCAATTGACGAGTGACCAAAAGAATGCCATCACTGAAATTTCTAAAGACCTTACTTGTGAGCGGCCTATGAATCGACTTTTGCAGGGAGAAGTTGGGACTGGAAAAACAGTTGTGGCTGCATTTCTCCTTGCACTTACCGCTCGAAGTGGTTATCAAGCGGTATTTTTAGCACCAACTGAAATACTTGCCGAACAACATGCGAGTCGATTAAAACCACTTTTTGACTCTCTTCAAATTAAAAATTTTATTCTGACGGGAAGCGCTGAGGACAAACAAAGGATGCTCGTGCAAACCGAAGCGGCAAAAGGAACACCAGGTGTTTTTATTGGAACCCACGCACTTTTGCAGGATGAAATTGATTTTTTGCGCACAGGTCTCGTCGTGATTGATGAACAACATCGATTCGGAGTAGACCAGCGCACAAAGCTTGTTTCAAAAAATCCTCGCCCTCATTTACTTGTCATGACCGCAACCCCAATTCCAAGAACCCTCGGACTTACACTTTATGGAAATTTTGCGCTCACCGTCGTCAGGGAACAGCCCAAAGGACGCAAGCCGATTAAAACCTTTTGGATTAAGCGAGAGCGCGAGGAAGAAGTGCTTGAACATATTCATAAAATTATTTCGACTGAGGATGCACAAGCATACATCTTGGTCCCTCTTATTGAAGAATCCGAATTTTTAGATGTTCAGGCCGCAACGCAGGAATATGAAATTTTAACGAAAGGGATTTTTAAAAACATTCCAATTGGCCTCCTTCACGGCCGCCTCCCCAAGAAAGAACAAGAAGCCGTCATGAGTTCCTTTCAAGAGGGAAAGCTAAAAGTATTGGTTACGACTTCGCTCATTGAAGTTGGTGTTGACAATCCAAAAGTTGCTTTTATGGTGATTCAGAACGCCGAGCGGTTTGGCTTGTCCCAGCTTCATCAAATGCGGGGAAGAGTTGGCCGTGGAGAACGGGAATCCATGTGCTTTCTATTTGGAGAACCGACCTCAGAGGAGGCAAAAAAGCGTCTCCGAATACTCACCAAAACAAATGATGGATTTCAAATTGCCGAGGAAGATTTAATTCTGCGCGGTCCCGGAGATTTTTTTGGTACACGCCAGAGTGGCCTTTCTCTTTTTAAAGTCGCGAATCTTGCAAAAGACACCGACCTCCTGTTGATTGCCAGAGAAGATGCTGGTCAGATTCTTGAACATGACCCTAATTTAATAAAACCTGACCACGAACTTCTTAGGGAAGAAATGAAGTTGCGGGGTCATAAAGTTGAGCTTTAAATCTAAATGCGCGTCATAGGAGGAAAATTCAGTCGCCGAAAAATCAATTTTCCAAAGACAAAAGAGACGCGGCCCGTAACTGACCGGTCTAAAGAAACAATTTTCAATGTCTTAGGCGAAATAGTTCAGAATACTTTAATTCTGGATTTGTTTGCCGGAAGTGGGAGTCTCGGAATTGAATCAATTAGCCGTGGCGCAAATCATGTCTGTTTCGTTGACGAGGCTAGGGCCAGCACAATCTGTATTTATCAAAATCTCAAATTGCTTGAAATTCAGGGACAAGGTACGGTTCTTGAGATGGATGTGCAAAATGGGATTAAACGACTCGAAAAACGTCCTCAAAAATTTGACCTAATCTTTCTCGATCCCCCTCATAACAAAGGACTTATCAAAAAGACATTGCAGCACCTAGACCGTTCTGCTATACTCCAAATCCATGGATTTATTGTATTGGGGCGCTCAAACCATGAAGCCCTCCCCGCAGACTTAAAAATACTCCGCTTGAGACGGGAAATTAAAATTGGACAGACCTTTGTTTCGATTCTCGAAAAGATTGATGACTCTGAAGGCCAAGAAAGCAAAGATAAGGTGTAATCAGGATGAAAGCGGTGCGGCGGCGGGCATTATATCCAGGCAGTTTTGACCCTGTTACCTATGGTCATCTTGACTTAATTGACAGGGCATGTGAGCTATTTGATGAAATTCATGTTGCGGTTGCGATTAACACAGAAAAAACACCTTTATTCTCTACCGAAGAGCGGGTCCAATTTTTAAAAACGTCGGTTGGAAAAAAGAAGGGGATAAAAGTTGGGGCTTTTAGTGGTTTGATTGTCAATCATGCGCACGAACTTAAAGTAGGGACGATTATTCGCGGGCTTCGAGCAACATCAGATTTTGATTATGAGTTTCAAATGGCTTTAACCAATCGTACCTTGGCGCAAGAAATAGACACTATTTTCCTGATGCCGTCTGAAAAGCATTTTTATTTGTCTTCACGACTCATTAAAGAAATTGCCCGGTGGGGTGGTGACGTTAGTCGTTTTGTTCCAGAGCATGTTACAAAAGCCTTAAAACAGTTGTGGTAAAGAAAAAATACACATGATTCTAAAAATTCAAGACCTAAAAATCGGAATTGCTGAAAGCGTCAAAACTACATACGGAGCTACTCAGTTAGACCTTGAATTTGTTGATTTGCACTATTTGCGTCCGATTGCTTTAGCGGGGACGGTTGAGCGAGATGAAGAAATTGTAACGCTGCGCGGTCGATTAATCAGTCAACTCGAACAAGTGTGCGCGCGATGTTTGAAACAAGTAAAGAGTGGATTGAATATACCTTTTGATTTTGCCTACCCAATTGAAGGCCGCACATCGATTGATGCCACTGGTGATATTCGGGACATTCTCTACTTAAATCATCCTGAACGTTTTCTGTGTTCTGAAGAATGCCGTGGGCTCTGTCCAGTCTGTGGAATTAATTTAAATCAGAGCATTTGTGATTGTTCACAAAAAAAAGTGGAAAGCATCCAAAATCACGTCATTGACGAAAAAGTACTAAATCTACTAAAAAAGGAGTGATTAAAAATACATGGCCAACCCAAAACGAAGACACTCAAATACAAGAACGCGCACAAGACGGGCGCATGATTGGCTTAGCGTGCCATCATTGTCAAAGTGCGCACACTGCGGTGAGTCTGTAATGCAGCACCGTATTTGCTCGAAGTGCGGTTATTACAAAGGTCGCCAGCGCATCACCATCAAAACCAAAGAAAAATCGGAGTCCAAACCATGATTCGAGTTGCTGTTGATGGAATGGGCGGTGACTACGCTCCTCAGCTTGTTGTAGAAGGCGCTGT
Source organism: Candidatus Omnitrophota bacterium (assembly GCA_023247075.1). Classification (GTDB taxonomy): domain Bacteria; phylum Omnitrophota; class Omnitrophia; order Omnitrophales; family Danuiimicrobiaceae; genus JAHFHD01. Next base: position 19,930 of record JAHFHD010000032.1, read on the forward strand.
CGCTGCAGCTAATGCATTCGACGACCTTGAAATTATCATCACGGGTCGTGAGGAAGCAATCAAGCGAGAACTGAATCGCCACAGGGTTATTGGAGGAAAAATTTCGATTTGTCATGCTTCGGATGTCGTTGAAATGGGTGATTCGCCCGTTCAAGCCATTAAAAAGAAAAGGGATTCTTCACTTTCTGTGGCCATTGACTTGCTTAAGAAAAAATCATGCGATG
>JAHFHD010000181.1 GCA_023247075.1 Candidatus Omnitrophota bacterium
GAAAAGTCATTTTTTTGGACGCCGGTTTGAGCAAGTTTTTTTGCTATTTCCCCCTCTTCTTGAAATCGAGAAAGAGAAACGGTTTTTTTATTTTTAAATTTAATTGTTTGAGAGGAAATACAGGCAAAAAGAAATGGGAGCGAGGTAACAAGGAAAAGGTAAAAAGCAAAACAACTAGTTGGGATATTAATTCTTTTCATCAGCGGTAATGCGCTTCAAGCTTTTTAAAAACCCGCTGGTTTTCTCACCCAAATCCACTGCAATTTTTCTGGAGGTGGCTGAAAGGTCAGAGACCTTGCCGCTTAAGCCAACCAAATCAATCTCAGCTAAATTGCCAATTGTGGTAGCCCAAAGCGCTTTTGTTACAATTAAAATCACTAATTTTTGTGGGCTGCTAATGTTTCGGTACTCCTCATTTAAGTTAATGTGAAATTCTTTTGCTTTGGGCTCATCCCCCTTTGAATAATCATGGTAGAACACTTTGTCAATGGTAAGCTCAAATACATCAATTTGAAATTTAGGCGCAACCTGCTTTGCTTCAGTTTTCTTTTGTGATTTATGAGTTTCACTTTGAGAGGATTGAATCGCTGTTAATTGACTCAGATTTACTACGCCTGATTTATTGCGCACGACGTGAAATTCACTCAAATAAATTTTTAATTTTCTTAAATGAATTATTCCGCGCATTGCAGACGGAAAGTCATAATCAACTTCGATTTCTGGCAGCGACATCATTGTTCTGTCTGGGTAGGATTTTGGGTTAAGCAGTTTAAGGTTGTGAATTCGAAATGAGGAATGAATCAAATTAAGATTAAGTTTCTCAATTTTTAAATCAAGACCAGTTACAACTTTAGCACCTGCTTGAATCCCTAAGCGAAGAATCTCATTTTTTAAAATAGAAAGAGAGACGAAACTTAGAAAAACAATCAGAACAATCGCGCCCCACTTCTTTATGTTTTTATTCATAGGCGTCGCGCAGGTTTCAAATGTTAATTAAGAAACGGGAAGAGCGGCTACGGAATGTTCCACCAATTGAAGCAGGGGGCTTGGGTGAAAGCCAATTAAAAAAATTCCAAGCACGCAAATCACAATCGCAGCCATGACAGGCGGTGAATACTTAAAAGATACATTTGAGATTGCGTTGGAAAAGTACATTGATTTTACAGCTTTCAAGTAATAGTAAGCAGCGACGGCTGAATTGAGTGCAATAAAAATGGCAAGCAAGGTTTTTTTGGCTTCAACAACTGCTGTAAAAATAAATACTTTTCCGATGAATCCCGCAAACGGAGGAATGCCAGCAAGTGAAAGAAGGAAAAGCGTCAAACACAAAGCAAGAAAAGGACTTTTCTTTGAAAGGCCGCTGTATGCGCCAATGTCATTTGTTTCAAGACCACGCTCAATTGCAAGCACCGAAAAAAATGCGCCCAAATTGGTAAATAAATAAGCCGCTACATAAATGAGAACAGCTTTTACGCCAGTCAAACTTCCAAGCGCAAGAGCAGCCAAAATATAACCAGCTTGTGCGACGCTTGAATAGGCAAGCAAACGCTTCATATTGGACTGGGAAACGGCAAGGACATTGCCAAAAGTCATGGTGAAAATAGAAAGGCCGATGAGAAGTGCTGACCAATTGGTATGAAATGCAGGGAATGCGTAAAACAAAATGCGCGTGAGTACGGCAAACCCCATTGCTTTGGGTGCGACGGTGAGGAAGCTAGCAACAGGAGTTGGCGCTCCTTGGTAAACATCCGGCGCCCACATGTGAAAAGGTGCCATTGAAATTTTAAATCCAACTCCGGCCAAAAGAAACAACATACCCATTAAAGCAGCGCCGTCCATTCCGCTTTCATGAAGCGCAAGTTTTGAAGCAATTTCTGAGAGGTCGAGTTTTCCGGTCAACCCAAAGAGAAGTGAAATTCCAAACAGCATCAACGCGGTTGAAACCGCGCCAAACAAAACATATTTTACCGCCGCCTCACTCGAACGTTTATCAAATTTTTGAAAACCGGTCAGTAAATAGGAAGTGATTGAAACAGATTCAATTGCGAGAAAAATCATGAGGAGATTGGTCGCGGCGCTCATCAAAGTGAGCAAAAGAGTTAAGACAAGCATCATTGCATAAAATTCACCAGTCTGTTTCTTTGGAATCTGGTCATAAGAAAGGCTCGCAAGCAGCACGAGGCCCGTTACGACATAAACCGCGAGTTTAAAAAAATGCGTGAGGGGGTCAGAGAGAAAAAATCCGAAAAAAAGCCCGCGCGTCTCATTTACATTAGGTTCAAGGAGCGACGCTCCCACCAAAACACCCAAACAAACGAGCGCAACCCATTTCTTGTTTTGAGTAAAAAAGTCAAGCGTGAGCGCAGCAAAAAATCCACCCACAATTAAAAGTTCAGATTTAAAAAAAGGAAGACTTTGAAGAACGGTCATTGATTGGCTCTTAAGCTATGGCTACTTTGCTTGCTCAAGCACTTTGAAGCGCTATGTCTTCCAGTGTCATTCTGAGTCCTTCG
>JAHFHD010000109.1 GCA_023247075.1 Candidatus Omnitrophota bacterium
TCTGTTAGTGAAAGCCAGCCAAGTTCTTCCTTCTTTCCAGCAAATGCAGTTATTTCTTCGCATGAAAACACTTGTGTTGAGAGTATTTGATTGAGCAGGTGATGAGCGGGACTCTGTCCAGAACGCGTTTCGGATTTTTTCTCCATCCGCACCTCCGCGCGGGTGTCGTCTGTTTTCTGTCTTCCGTCCTCAGTCTTCCGTCCGTTGTTCACAAGCTGATTGATCGATTCTGAATTCACCGCGTCAAACGTTTTTTGGACAGCCAGTTTGGCGAGATTTTGGAGCGAAGGATTCCTGCTCGTCACGATTTTCTGTTTTGCAGGCAGGTTTTGAAACGCGTCCAGGAATTGGGAGGAGCTGACATTCAGGCGGAGTGTGTTGTGGATTTTTAGAAGAAGAACCATTTGATACGCTCGCATCAAGGTTTTCACTTCGGAGTCCCGGATGTGGAAAATCAGCTGAAGGCTCAAGTGCACCGCCGCGCTGAGCGTTATTGAACCTGTCAGGAGAGCGGTCAAAAGAGCCGGCGATGACGGGGCTTTTGACATCCCCATTACTCCCATTCCCAAAATAAAAAAAGCCGCTGTTGAGCCTAGCGCGTGCGGCGCCAATACCTTTCCTTTCGGCGACCAAATGATCTGCGTCACGTCTTGATGATTGTTTTTCTTGAATGTCGCAAGCGGGCCGTGAAATTGGAACAAAAGACCTGCAAGAGCGCTTAACATTAAAGCAGTTTCCTGACGGGTGAAACGCCGCCGATTAAAGCCGTCACGAATGTTGCGCCGGAGCCTGTTTAAATGAAGCAGGTTCAAGCCTTTTAGAGAAAGATTTCGTTTCTCAAATGAAACTCCTGCTTCGTCATTGGCGAAGCCTCGGAGAAACCGCTCAAAAGCCGCCGTTTGCTCTCGGATATTCTTATTTTGCTGATAAGGACTTTTTAGAAACTCTGCTTCTAAACGGCCAAGCTCTTTTTCTCTTAGTTTTTGAAGCGCCTGATCGTGGGTTCCATTTCCTGCGCGGAGTTCAAGGCGTTCTTCGTGACCGGACGGTTCAGTTTCCTGGAAAACAAAGGCGCTTTCTTCCAAGCGTGATCCGAAGAAGAGAAAGAATTGACCCTGTGCCGCCTCTTCGGCAAAGAGCCCGCGCGGGAAAATGAAAAATGCGAGCAGTCCGGCAAATGCGGCAGCGCTTAGATTGCGAAAATTTTTTCGGCCGATCAGGAACGGCAATTTGGAAGCGCGGCTGTCTGCCCAGCCGCTTTTTTTCCACCGGCTGAATAATTTAAAGAGAGGCGTTAGGAATTGGCGTTTCGACTGGTCAGGCGCTTGATTCCCGCGTCGCTCCGCTGCCTGCGCTCTGGCTTCTGAGCTTCCGCTTTCTATCAATTTCCTCCTAAGATTAGAAAACGGCGCTTCGCCTAGTGGCGCAGGGTTCGGCCCAGAATCGCCGCTGTTTCTTGCTTCGCTGCGCTCTGGCAAATCAACCCGTCTCCGCTGGAGACCGCCGCCTCCATTTTCTGCAAGAGTCACTTTTGTTTTCTGTTGGCTTCGCAATTTGGTTTGGGTAAATCGGTTTTCCGGCCGGGGCGTGTTGTAAGCGGGAAATTCAATTGTGAATTCCACCGTCTCAACACCGTGTTCCGCGCGGTTTTTTGCGTCGATCGTCCCCCCCATTTGGTGAATGGCCATTGCGGCGAAGGGGAGTCCAATCCCGCCGCTCGTGAGGTCAGGGCGGGAATATTGAAAACTAAACAGATTTGGCAATCCTGTCCGCTTGTCCAGCTTGAGCTTGTCGTCAGAGATGCGGCCTGGGTTTAAAATAACCATTTTAATTTTGGGTTGATCAGGAACTGATTCAACCCGAATACGGAGATCGCTCGGATCAATTTTCCCATTTGCAGATCTCTGCATCGACACGTGAAAACCATTTGATATTAATCGCTCAAGCGCTAAATGCAAAAGTTTTGGATTCACGAGGATGGGAGAAATGCGGCCGGCAACAATTGGGACCTTGGCGCTGAATGTGGCAAGAGGATATCCCTTGACTTTAGATTCCCAAATTTGCTCGCGGAGCCATTCATCGAGCAGAATCCGCTGCGCCGAACTTTTTGGGTTGTCTGAAAGAAATTCAGTGAGCGCATGCGCGTCTTGCTTCATCCTTTCTGCCATTGGTTTTATTATTTGTGTGAGCTCTCTGCTTTCAACATGTTCAATTAAATTGAAGTCCGTATGATCCAAAATGTTAATAAGCGCTTCTAATTCGGGCTTCAAGCCCTCAAGCCATTTCCTGTATTCCGTTTCGGCAGATAGAATTTCATCCGCCTCCGTTACAGCTCCCGCCTTTTTTTTAATAGCTGAGGCTCGTTCGACAATTTTCCAGTACCAATATCTAAGAGAGGAGAATCTTGACAAAATCGGGAGAGTTGATGGCCAAATCGTAGATAAGACGTTTGTTAAAATCGTATTAAATCTAAAAAGATATACGCCAAAACCAAGGGGGCCTCCGTGTTCCGTAATTTCAGCCGCGAGGATAAGCCTGTCCGTCTTTGACAGTGGTTTTCTGGGAATAATTTCCTCCCACTGCTTCGCCATTTGGCGCATCAAATTTTTGTAGCGGTAAATATCAGCTTCTGTAATTCCAAATTGAGACTTAAAATCTGCGGGGTCTATTCGCATTGATTCAAGCGTCACCCTCGGCGACATTAAATGATGTTCAAGGAATCCAGTTCCGGTGCTGCTGTTGAGTAAGGCTTTAAATCCAACAAGCAAGTCAAAATCATCTGGAAAGCGATGAAACAAAAGACCCCAATCCGTCATTATTTCTTTACTGACTAATTCCCGAAATTCAGCGCCCAATTCTCTGAGCGTCATTTGTTCGGAACGAGCAAAAATTTTCTGCTCTTCCTCGTCTACTGGCCAAAGCCTGGGATCGAGATCGGGAGGAACCTTAAATTTTTCTAGAACTTGGTCGAAGGTCAAATCAATTTCCGCTGCGTGGGTGAGATTGTAAGACGGCGCCCGCGCCTCCGCGCGGGCGTTGTCTGACCCTTGACCCCTGTCTTCTGCCTTCCGGCTTTTCCGCGCCTCCTGCCTGACTTCAGGGCGGATTTGCGCTTCTGCTTCGTCGAACAGGCGCCCGGCAGCCCAATCGTTTGGATCACGATTCAAAACCTCTTGAAACTCACGGGCTGCATCTGCAAAACGATTCAGCTTTAAATAAGCGAGTCCTAAGTTGTAGTGAGCAACTACAAGATCAGGATTTAAAGCCAAGGCTTTTTGGTAATGTTCAACCGCTAAATCCAGTTTGCCTTGGTCTAAATAAGCAATTCCTAAGTTGTTGAGAGCAGCTGCATCATCAGGATCTAAAGCCAAGGTTTTTCGGAAGCTTTCAACTGCTAAATCCAATTTGCCTTGTTTGGAATAAGTATTTCCTAAGTTGTTGTAGAAACTTGAAAGAATTCTTTCAAATAAAGGACCGATTTCAACTCTTCGGTAGAAGGGATCATCTGGAAAATTACGGATGAAGCCCGTTAAAGGATCAAACTCCTTTGGAATTAAAAAGGGAGCAGTCAGAAGGTTCCATGAAGGTTCCACCCAGTAATACGCTCCGCTAGGAAGACGCGCAATCAGCAGGACATGTTCTCCTGATTCTGGACTTCCTTGAAACAGCTGAACTTTCACACTAAAAAGCTCTTTGATTCCAAGGGTGTTCAGAATATGAGCTGTTGCCGCACATCGTCCTGAGCAATTCAGTTCTTCTGAAGAGGGGGAAGCTTCAAGAGTGGACCTAAACTCCTTTCCCTTAATCCATCCAGGAAGAGTTTGCATATGTTTGAGTACGTATTCAATAGCTTCAATATAAGTTTCATCGGTTGATTTCAAATCAGGTAACCTTTCAGATCCCTTGTCATCCTGAGAAAGCTTGCCAAGCGAAGACGAAGGATCTGGCGAACCTAGATCCTTCGTCGCCTCGTCTGGGTCGCTGCTCCTCAGGATGACATGTGGGGATAGCTGAAATTGTTTCATTAACGCCTGTGCTTTTTGTTTAAATCCCCGCTCATAAGTCAAGCTTTCCACATCCATTTGAATGGTTTGAATGATTTCTCTGGTAATTCCTTCTTGTGAAAGGTCTTTAAGTGATTCAATCCAATCTCTTTCTTCTTTACTAATGATTTGGGATGAATCCGTTTGAGTGTCTTTAAGACTCATCCAGACTGAATCAAGCGCTCTCCCAAGGTCTTTGGATGCTTCATCTTGAGAGAGGAAAACAGACAAAGCTTTTAATCTTTGAATCTGTTTCGGAATCAAAGTCTCTTTAGGACTGTCTTCGAGTGTTCTTAAGAGGTTACGAAATTGAATGAACTCTTTAAGGGTAATGTCCTTTGGAAGGATAAACGGCTGATTTAACACGAGAGGCTTTAAGAGAAAGTCTCCCAAAACTTCACTTCGATCTTTAAATTCAACCTGAATGCTGTCTGTCAGTGAAAGCCAGCCAAGCTCTTCCTTCTTTCCCGCAAATGCAGTTCGTTCTTCGCTTGAAAACACTTGTGTGGAGAGGATTTGATTGAGCAGGTGGTGAGCGGAACTCTGTCCAGAACGCGTTTCTGATCTTTCATCCTTTGCCCGCGTTTCACCTCGGGAGCGGAAAGGATTAAGGTTCTTGATCGTATCTTCGTAAGCCTTCTTTGCGCGGAGTAGTTGAATTTCGATACTTTCATCTGTGATTTTGGCAATCGTTTGTGAAAATCTTTCTGCCCATTCCCAATAGGCTTTCCTTTCGCTTTCCAAGTCAGGAATGGAATGATACTTTTTATACCAATTCTGCTTCATATCCTCGGGATACTTAAATCCGTGGAAAACTGCGGCGGCAGTAAGTGCATAGCCAGAGATAGCCCCTGATCCTAAATGCGAGGGATGAGAAAGACTTTCTTGAATTGATGGAAGAGCCTGAAAATCTTCGTGTAAATGATCCGCCAATTCCTGGATAAGATTTTGATACCTTTTAAATAAATCTTGTCGGGTTGTGGGAAAGGCATTTTGAATAGCAGAAGAAAACCGTTTTGATAAATGTGAATCGTCGCTTAACTCTGTCATTTTATTGAAATCTAGCAGGATTACGGGGTCAGCCGATAGCGCAGAGTAAATGGCTAATACCAGCTTATTTTTTTGAGAACTTATTTTGTTTCCTTGATCTGTGTTTTGCTGAACATTCCGATAGCTTTCAAGAAGAGGAATGAGATAAGCCATCAGAAGAGCATAATCAACACCATTGCGCACCGCCCTATCGATAGTATTTTCATACTTAACTAAATTCCCTTCTCGTCTATATTGAATCGTACGAACATGCCGCGCGACACGCGCAGCCATTGAAGCAGCAAGATCAATTCGTTTTTGACGCTCGCTGGGATTTGAAACGCCATCCAAATTTACGCGTTCAAACTGACGACTTAAAAGACCATGTTCATCATAATCAACCAAAGAATCATATGCGGAAGATTGTGAAATAGGTGTGAAATGCCATCCTTTTGGCCGAGCCCGATACGCCTTTTTGAGGTTTTGGATGCCTTGAGCTAATTCGGGATGGGAGTTAGGCGGGTGAGTTCGACTCAGATAAACTTGCAAATTAAATAAATTGTGGAAGATATAGAAATCTAAAAAGGATTCAACCATAGACGTCCTTTTTATTTGCGCAAGATCAACGCGGGCCGCCGGGTTTCTATCTAACATGTTTTTAATAGAATAATAAATATAGTAAATTTCTCTACTATCAGGTATGGCCGTTTGGAGAAAGTTAACAGCGCTAGTTCTGATCTCATCTTGAATTGTGAGTTCCGGCGCCTTAATTTCATAAGTCAGTCTATCTAATAAATGTAAATGTTCCGGCAACTCACGAAACTCAAGGTGAGAGCCTAGATCAGCTTTTATTTCTTTGGAGATTTCTTTTATGCTGCTATCTCTCACCGCCTCACGGTTCTTGATGATTGCTTCAAGGTAAGTCATTGCGTTCCTAAATCCGCGGGTATCAAACTCCCGCACTTCAGCGCGGGATTTAGGTGCGCTTGCGATGCCGTTTTCGTTAGAATCAGTATTTGCTCTTCCGGGACTTTTGCTTTGCAGCTCACGGATCAGTGCTTCGCCGTAGAGTTCGTAGGCGAATTTTAAAATCGTGTTTCGATATGATTGCGTAAGCAAACCACCCGTCTTTAAATTCGGAAGCCGTTTCGGATTAAACTCAGACCGTAAGCGCCTAAGAGCGCTTCGATAATTTCTTCGCGCGCGCCTGCTCCAAATTTTTTTAATCTCCCTCGCAATTACGGTTTTCTCTGTGCGCGCTCGTTGATAAGCGCCGACTTTCATGGTCATCGTCCCCAAGGTTCCTTTTATTTTTTTGGCGTGCTTTAAAGCGAGCAGCGCGTAACTGGGTCCAATTTTTTGATTTGGCTTATTTCTATGAGGCAGTGAGTTCTTCGTTTCATTTTCAAACCAAGCTATAAATTCCTCAAAGGTGTAAATGTCGGGAGCTGATTGGATCGCAGCTGTTTCATTTCCATATTCGTACGCGCTCGCCTCTGTCTGAAGCATACGAGCATTTCCTTTTATTTTTTTGGCGTGACGTAATGCTCTGATCGCATAACTCATTCCGATTTTTTCTTTTACCTTATTCCGCCTCAGTTTTTCCTGATTGGGTAAAGTCTCAGACGTTTCCGCTTTGAACCACTTAATAAATTCCTCAAGGGTTTCAATGTCAGGCGCCGCTTGGATGGCGGGAGTGCTGTTTGCGTAGTCATAGGCGCCTGCGTCAAGCTGAATATCCGCAAGGCTGCCTTTAATTTTCTTCGCGTGACTTAATATGAGCGCTGCGTAACCTGCGCTAATTTTTTGTTTCGGGTTTTCTCGATTAGGCAAAGTCTCAGGGGTTTCACCGCTAAACCATTCGATAAACTCGGAAAATCTGTAAATATCAGGCGCATTTTTAATGGTTTCACTTTCTTTCGCATAATCGTAAGCGCTCGCATTTCTTTGGAGATCTTGAAGTCCTGTTTTTATTTTTTTAGCGTGTCCAAGCGCCTGCAAAGCGTAGCTTGCAGAAATCTTTTTGTTCCCGTCCTTCTTGTGATACGTGTCTTTATTAGGCAATGTTTCAGCAGTTTCAGCTTCAAACCATTTAATGAACTTCTTAAAAGAACGCATATTCGGCGCTCCTTGGATGACGCTGCTTTCCTTGGCATAATCGTAAGCGCCCGCGTCTGTTTCAATAGAGCGGACACTTCCTTTTATCTTTTTAGCGTGCTTTAAAACGAGGACGGCCGTTGATGCCGACATCTTTTGATTGGGCTTGTCTTTTCTGGGGAGCGTTCTAGAAGTCTGCCTTCGATACCAGCGGATGAAATCCCGAAAGGTGTATAGGTCAGGCGCTCTTTGGATCGTTTCACTGGTCAAGGCATATTCATAAGCCGCTGCATTCCGCAAAAAATATTCGAGATCCCCTTCGAGTTTTTTGGCAAAGCTCAACGCCAGCATTGCATAACTTGGCCCAATTTTTTGACCGGGCTTATCTCTATTGGGTAAAGTTTCGGATGTTTGTGGTTCGTACCACTCGGCAAAATCATCGAACATGCCAATTTCAGGCGCATTCTGAATTTGACTATTTGTCTTCGCATAATTCCGCGCCC
>JAHFHD010000110.1 GCA_023247075.1 Candidatus Omnitrophota bacterium
CTTAATTCCTGATGAGATTCGACGCGGTAATTTTCGACATCGACAATGTTCTGATTGATACCCGCGCTTCATACATTGACTGTATTCGAAAAACAGTTGAGCGGTATTTGGAAATTTATTTTCACTTCCAACCTTCGCGCTCCCCCCTTCTCACTCGAAAGAATATTGAAACATTCAAGTCGCTCGGAGGTTTTAATGATGACTGGGACGCTTGCTACGGCCTGCTTCTTTATCTCCTCACTCTCAAACCAAAACGGCGTACACTCGGCAATCTTCTGAAAAAAATAGACTTCAAGACACTACTCAAAAAGAACTTGCCTCACCCGCTTGGCGTCAGGGGTGCTGAAAAGTTATTCAGTCGTCATTACGAGACCAGCATTCCAAAAAACATAAGTCGAAGCAATCCAGTTCCGAGATTGCTTCGTCCCAGCCGCTCCACGGCCAGTCCTCGCAATGACAATGCTTTTCCCCAACTCCAGAAAATACAGGAAATCTTTCAAAATCTTTACCTAAAAGAATATGTCTGGAATGAACGACCTCTTATTTCAAAGGCGGTGCTTCAAAAAATAAAGGGGACGGGAATTAAAATTGGAATCCTCACGGGCAGAAGCCGCGAAGAAGCTTTGTTTGTACTCCGCAGATTTCAAATGGACCAACTTTTTGATTCCATTATTACCCAAAGCGACACGCCGCGTGTTTTTAGAAAACCGCACCCTTACGGTCTGCTTGCGAATGCGAAGCGCTTGGGCAAAATGCTTCAATACCTTTATGTGGGAGATTTGCCTGATGACATGCTGACTGCAAAACGAGCCAAAACCAAAATGCGTGTAACTGCTTGCGGATTTGTTCAAGCTTCAGAGTCTCGTGATGAAATGAAAATGCGCCTCAAAAAAGCGGGAGCGCGTTATGTGGTTAAGAATTCGCAGGAACTACTAAGGTTGGTTTTTGGAATCCAATTGTAGGAAATGGTCGCAACTTGATAGTGTTATCAAAATTGTGTTCTTTGCCTCCATAATACCCCTGTCATCCCCGCACACTTTCGGAGAAGAACGTCAAGTTCTTCCCGAAAAGTGCTCGCGCATAAAGCACGCAGCGTGTTTTAAGCGGGGATCCATGATCTGTGGATTCCCGCTTTCGCGGGAATGACACAGTGAAGCAGTGCCGTTTCACAGGCAAAGAACACAATTTTGGTTGCGTGATCCGCAACCTTTCCTACATTGCTAATTTGCCATTTACTTTAATCCGCATTTTTCGGACACCCCACTCACGCGCGGTTTGATGCCCGCCAAACTCATCCGGAATAAAAATGTCAATTGCTCTGCCTTTTATTTTTCCCCCGCGGTCCTCAACAATAAATTTTCGCCTGCCCTTTAAAATGTCTTGAACAGCGAACCAATCCTGCGGCCACTCGGGAAGTAATTCAATGTTTGACTTAAACTTGATTTTAGAGTCGGCTGCAACGCCGCCCCAGTAAATACGTTTTCCGCTTGCAAACTGTCCATCCTGGTATTTTTCTACGTTAATGCAAATAGGGCAGCTGCAGTAAGCCGTAACCCGGTAGAGGTAGCGTCCCCAAAACCAGTAATAAACAAAAAGAAAGATGCCGAGGACAAAAGCAATTTGAAAGAGTTGGCGCTTCAGTTTTCTTGGGAAAGCGCTGCTCATATCCAAGTCACTTAATATTGTCTTTTAAGTGACGTTCGTAAACAGCTGACTCGCGGCGCAATTTCTTAACCACTTGAACCATGTAGCGGATGGTGTCGTCTATTTCTTTTTCGGTGTTGAAGCGGCCGAGGCCAAATCGAATTGACGTGTGAATCGAAGCTTCGCTTACGCCAAGCGCTCTGAGTGTGTAAGAAGGTTCTGTGCCGCTTGAAGCGCAAGCAGAGCCTGTCGAAACCGCAACTTTTTTGCTGAGCGCATCAAGAAGCGACCCGCCTTCCACAAAAGCAAAGCTCACATTCAAATTTCCAGACAGGCGGTGTTCCAAACTTCCATTAACATAAACCTCGTCCAATTTTGAGGAAAGACCAATTCTTAAACGTTCGCGTAATTTTAGTATTCGTTTGGATTCGCTGTTCAGGATTTTTTTTGAAATTTCAGCTGCTTTCCCAAAGCCAACAATCGCTGGCACATTGAGCGTTCCAGAGCGCAACCCTCCTTCCTGACCACCGCCAAATAAAAGAGGAACGAGGCGTGTTCTGGGATTTTTCCTGCGCACATAAAGCGCTCCGATGCCTTTTGGTCCATACATTTTATGAGCAGAGACGCTCGCTAATTGAAGTCCTGAATTTCCCACGTGAAATGGAATTTTGCCAAGTGCTTGTGCCGCGTCCGTGTGAAAAAAAATGTTGTGTGCGCGGGCGATCGCCCCAATCTGGCGAATAGGCTGCACCACGCCAATTTCATTGTGCGCGTAAATGACTGAAATCAAAATGGTTTCTTTGCGAATCGCGCGCTTAAGATCTGAGACGCGAATCAACCCCGTTTCATCCACCGGTAAATAAGTGATTTGAAATCCATGTGCTTTTAAATACTCGCATGTATTTAAAACGGATTTATGTTCGATTTGCGTTGTAATAATATGGCTGCCTTTGTCCCGGTACAGTTCTGCAACTCCGCGAATTGCGAGATTATTAGATTCGGTTGCCCCGCTTGTAAAAATAATGTCGGCGGCTTCCTCTGCACCAATTAATTTTTGAATCTTCGCACGCGACTCTTCAACCGCTTTTCCGGCCTGTGTTCCAAAAGTGTGGCTCGTGCTCGCGGGATTTCCAAATTCAGATTTTAAATAGGGCAGCATGGCTTTGAGCACACGAGGGTCCACTTGTGTCGTGGACTGGTTGTCTAAGTAAATTGGTTTTTTCATGTCCCGCTTAATACATTTTTAAAACATTTTCGATTATTTTCGGCAGCAGGCGCTCAAGTTCCGGTTTGGTCAGAACAGATTTGACGCCTGCGCTTTGAAGGCGGCTTCGCATGGATTCTTCTTGGAGCTTAACGATCGCTACAATTGGGAAAGTCAGATTCGAATTTTTAATTTCCGAAATATGGCGGAAAAGCCAATCAGTAACGGAGCCTGTTAAATCTACAATCAACATGATTGGTAAAAGGGTTTTCACATATTGCGCAAGAGGCGCCCCCTGTCCAACAGGATAAATCTCAAAATCCATTTCTGCTGCAATTTGTTCAATCACAGATTGAGACGATGCATCTTCCGTAAAAATCATCAGGCAGGGCCGATTCACGACATTTTCCTAACGTTTGGTTGAGTCTGAATTAATGGTTTTTCTATTTTCATCTTTGTCATTCCCGCGAAAGCGGGAATCCAGACTCTAGATTACCCGGTCAAGCCGGGTAATGACAGGGGTGAAAACATTAAAACAGACTGGTAGGAAAACTTGGTTCTTTGGGCACGTTTGCACAATCTTTCCAATTAATTGGGACCTCGTATTTTTTCCAATCCCGGTTTGAAATAAAAAAAATCCGATTGTGTTCGCAGCCGTATTCGTACACTTCCTTTGTAATTTTGACATCGTTTAGGCAATATGCTTTAAGTTCATCCATTCTTCCTTGAGCAAAAAGTGTCACAGCATCAATCCCGTGGCCTGTTTTGGTCGACCCAAGAGTGGCTTGAGCCACGCTGTGAAGGCCGATGCGATGACCCCGCACTTTTTCAATTTCTTCCATCAGGTCAAGCAATGGGAGATTTTCAATCGACGTAAAAAAATAAGGGGCAAGTACCGGCATGTCAAAGCGCCGGATGTTAAAGCCAATAGTCAAGTCAGCTGAGCGAATTCGTTCTTCGAGACGGGAAAGCTCTGATTCCTCGTAGGTTTCATATTTGGCGGTCTTGTAATCATACACAACGACCACCGAGACTTTAAGCTTGTGAAGATTATTCCTTCCAACATCGCTAAACATTTTCTGGGTTTCGAGGTCAAGTACCAAATAATTTTTATCCATAACCAAAGAAATTAGAGGATGCGCGCTTAAGTGTCAAGCAGTTTTCGGTTGCGGTTTTTGCTTGCTTCATTATATACTCAAGAGAGCCATTAATTATGATTGTTACTCAACACTGTCTCTCCTTGAGTATTATCGATGAATCAAAAATCACACTTGTCAGGGCTGGTGTTTATTTAGCATTTTGAAGCCATTCACAGCCTTGTCATTCTGAAGGAGGCCGTTAGGCCGAACTGAAGAATCTAGCGAATGCCAGATCCTTCACGGAGTTTACCCTGAGCGCTAGATCCTTCACTCGCGCTTTTGCGTACTCGCAAGATGTGTCGTTCAGGATGACAACTGATGGAGACTTCAGAGAGCTAAACAGCTACCAGGGTTGTGGGTATAATTGAGAAGTTCGTCAAGTTTTCATCTTTTTATGTAACTGTCAGCTGCCCTGTTTGTCATTCTGACACGCAAGGCATAAAGGAGTGAATATGGGCAACACGCAAAAATGGGCTTTAATTCTCGGCGCATCAAGTGGATTTGGCGAGGCGACCTCACTTGAACTTGCGCGCGGAGGAATGAATATTTTTGGAGTTCACCTCGACCGCAAAGCTGCGCTTCCGCATATTGAAGAAATCATACAGAAAATAAAAGGCATGGGGCGCGAGGTCATTTTTTTTAACGTCAATGCTGCAGATGATCTCAAAATGGATGAGGTGGTTAGCACCATCAAAGCGAAATTTACGGAAGTGCCCAACTCTCACTTAACTGTACTCCTCCACTCACTTGCCTTTGGAACCCTGAAACCATTTATTGAAAGCGACCCAGCCAACGCCATCACCAAAGCCCAAATGGACATGACGCTCGATGTTATGGCTCACAGCCTTGTGTATTGGACTCAGAAATTGGTCCGTCAAAATTTGCTAACGAACGGCGGGCGCGTTTATGCGATGACGAGTGCTGGAAGCAGCCGGGTTTGGAAAACTTATGGCGCTGTGTCCGCTGCAAAAGCCGCGCTTGAATCTCATATTCGTCAACTTGCGCTTGAACTCGCGCCACTAGGCATTACCGCAAATGCAATTATGGCAGGCGTTACAGACACGCCGGCGCTTCGAAAAATCCCGGGGAATGACTACATGATTGAAGCTGCCCGAAAGAAAAATCCGGGCGGACGCTGCACCACAACGGAAGACATCGCAAAAACCCTTCTGACCATTTCAAATGGCTCCACTGCCTGGATGACGGGAAATACAATCCGAATTGACGGCGGGGAAAATATTGTTGAGTAATTTCACTTGCCAGCACACAATCGCTTGTCATCCTGAACGAAGCCAGAATCCTTTTCTGGGCGAAGTGAAGGATCTAAATTTCAGATCCTTCAGCCAATACTCTGGAACATTAGCTTCAGGATGACATTAAGCCCATATCAAATGACCCACCGCTTAATTTCATCCAAAGATTGAATGCGGTGTTCGCTTGGAACGTGGTTCGCAATACCCTTTCGATCTAAATGAACCGCTTGAATCCCCACGCCGTGAGCGCCCACAAAATCTTCGTGGTAGGTGTCCCCAACGTGAATCGTTTCATGCGGATTTGAACCCGACAACCTGAGTGCTTCCTTAAAAATCTTTGGCGAGGGTTTGGTTGCCCCAACAGCACTTGAGCCGAGAATAAAATCAAAGTGGTTTGTAAGCCCAAGATTGCCAATAACAATTGGAAGTCTTAAATCCCAGTTCGAAACAATGCCCATCACAATTTTTTCGGAGCGCAGGGAAGCGAGTGTTTCAAGTACCTCCGGGTAAATCTGCCAAAGCTCCTGATATACGAATGATTTGTGAAGTTCGCTAAAAAAACCGTCGAAATCCGGCACGCCTCCGGAAGAAGCAAACACCTCCCGAACAAGGCTTTCCCACCAGTTCCGCTCTTTTTCTTCATTCGTCTCAGTACCAAGTGACGCGAGGCCGCCGCGCCGCCGCCACGCAAGCTCAAATTCCTCCTCAAGCGTTTCAGGGTTGGGCTTCGCTCCATACTTACCTGAAATCCTTGCGTAAATTTTACCGACGGAAGGGGAAGGCGCAAAAAGCGTTCCACCTGCATCAAAAAAAATAGAGGTTATTTTTTTCATTGTTTCATTTTGAGAAGTGCTTTCGCTACTTCTTCTTTAGTCGCGTAGGCCAATCTGATTGGAACGCGAATCAGGTACACTGCAATCAAGCGCTCCCCCTCAATATGGTAATCAATCGACATTAGGTCGCCTTCTTTGAGACTGCCTAATTTTTTAAAGTGCTTGAATTTGATGCCGGCTGGAACTTCAAACTTTTTTTCTTCAATTACTCCGGTTACCGGATGTTCAAATTTCACCCACAGCAAGCGGTCTTCATCGCGTGCGCGAACGACTCGTCCATCGAGTCGTTCGATTATTTCCTCTGCTGCTGTGTGCGGACTTTGGAATAAAAAAATGAGATGCGCTGCAAATAAAGCGAAAATGAGAAACTGAAGTTTTGCAAAATAATTTGGGTTTTGCGCATTTTTCCCCTCGCCCCCACTGGGGGGAGAGGGGCGCAATGCAAGTGTAGGGTGAGGGGGCAAATTACAAACGTGTTTCACCCTCACCCCAACCCTCTCCCTCTTTAAGAGGGAGAGGGGAATTGATTCAAATTTAAAATTCATTCTGTTCCTGGGCCGGAAATCAAACTTCTCCACTCCTCATGCTTCGCCACCCAGCGCAGGATGTAAGGACAACTTGGAAAAACTTTGAGATTGTTTTGCCGGGCATATTGAAATCCGGCTTCCACAATTTGCTCAGCAAGGCCTTGGCCCCTTAAAGCTTCTGGAACAAAAGTGTGGTAAAAATCAAGCACATTGCCTTTTTTGGTGTAACTGAGAAATGCTTTTCCGCCTTCAGATTCCACAAAAAATTCAGATTTGCTTTTGTCGTGTTTGACTGCGGGAGTTGATGAGGGGCTAGCAAAGTCATCTTTGGTAAAAATTGATTTGAACTGGTACGCTTTAAGCGTTTCGCTTGCTCCTTCTTTACGGTCAAGAAGGCAGGTGACACAATTAACTCGTGCGCCCGTTTCTTCCACTGCGCGAATGGCTTGAAGCGCGGAACTCCCAGTTGTGAGCACATCTTCAACAATTAAAACTTTCATTCCAGGTTTGAGTTCTGTTCCCTCAATTAATTTTTGAAGGCCATATTTTTTAGGTTCCTTACGCACCAGAAATGCCGGGAGAATAATTCCCTTTTCTAAATAAGCTAGAATTGAAATGGCGGTCGCAATCGGGTCAGCACCAAGGGATGGCCCTCCTACTGCGTCAAACTTTGAGGGGTCAATCAACTCTAGCAGGGTGTGGGCAAAAAGTGTCATCCCTTCTGGGTGAAGTGTCACGCGCCGGCCATCAAAATACTCGGTACTCATTTTGCCTGAAGAAAGTCGGATTGGTTCCTTAAGCGCAACAATGGCGTGAGAGCGGACAAACGGAAGTAACTTTGATTTTAATTCTTCGAATTTTGACATTGGATTAAATTACTTGGACTGGATTATAATGTCCACAATGAACAAGGTCAATCAACCCTTCAGTCGTAGTAGGGAACGGTTTGAAACCGTTCCCTACAAATCGAAAGCCATAAGGCAAATTCAAAAATTGCTGCTTGGGTGGTTCGAAAAACACAAACGCCCCCTACCCTGG
>JAHFHD010000111.1 GCA_023247075.1 Candidatus Omnitrophota bacterium
TCTGGATATTTCTTGTCTAAATCCGTCAAGACATCAAGTGCTTTTTGGTATTGATGTTTCTTGAAAAATTTTGCAAATGGACTAGCAAGAAATTCTTGAGAGGAAATTGAGGCATGGTAACTTTTTGGGGGATCACTAGCGGAAACAACAACTGGACTCAAACTGGCAAGAAATAAGAATAATGAAAACCAAGCGAGATTAGTCCTTTTCATTTTTTGAAGAGGGAACTTGGGAAAATCTAAAGGATTATGGATAAATACTCATTTCTATTTTGTTTCAGCAAAGGGAGTCTGTGCAAATCGAATTCCGAGGGACCGAATCGCTTCTTTTCCCCGAACAGTTATGTCGGTCATGAATAGAAATTGTTCACGGCTTTCTTTTGCATATCCCTTGACTCGGTAATGGGTGCCCCAGGGTTTTTCAAGAACAATGACGGTGACAGGCGACTCTTGCTTTCGGTAGGAGCTTGTTTCGAGAACTTCTGTCAAACGTTTTCGGGCGGTTGATGCGTCATGGTCTGGGTGGAGATAAAAGTCAGTGACGCACAATAAACTCCGATTACCGCTCGTTGAATTAAAAATACTGTTCGTCCAGAGATGAGAGTGTGGAATAATGACTTCAGTATCATCCGCAGTCACGATTCGAGTTGCCCGTGCTCTGATGGATTTAACTTCTCCATAGGCATTTCCCACTTCAATCCAGTCACCAGGCTGATAAGCATTTTCCAATACAGCAATCCATCCCGCCACCAGACTACTGCCGTAATCTTTGAGCGCAAAGGCCAAAGCCAGACTTACGCTCGCTACTAGGGTTACAATATTCTGAAATGTCGGCTCCACAAGCATTGGCACAATGACCATGATTGCGCCGATTCCAATCAGAAAACGAATAGCCGGAATCGTGCGAAGGATTAGAAGTCTAAAACGGGGAGGAGCTTTTTCTGCAAGACCAAGCACAAAGCGCCGAATAATAATTGCAAGAATTCGGGCTAGAGCGATAACTCCCAACACAAGGAGCACATCTTTCCAAAACAGTTTCTCTAAAACGCTCCATGTGTCTAGGGTTTGGCTCATGGCGTTGATACGACTAGATTCTAAGGTTACTTGATAAAAATTAATTTATAAAGGAATCAAATCAATTTCTTCTGTGCCAGGTTTTCGTATTAAAACTTTGCAGCGCGGTAGACGGCTTTCCTTAGCCGTCACAGCGCAGTAGTTTTGCTTCAGCAAAACTGCCCCTCGTTCTGCTCGGGACTGCTGTTGCACTGTTTTCTACCTATGCCGGTTGGTGGCAGGATTTTCGCCGCTGTCCAAATTAAGTTGGGATTAGAACTGGGAGACTTGCCCTTAGCTTCGCTAAGGACTGTCTCTCCAATTACTTGGAATTCTGCAGCGCGGTAGACGGCTTTCCTTAGCCGTCACAGCGCAGTAGTTTTACGCCGGTAAAACTGGGAGACTTGGATTCGAACCAAGATTACCTGGTCCAGAGCCAGGCGTGCTACCGTTGCACCATCTCCCAACGTAGAAAGCTGAACACTTTAATTGGCCGTAACAACACAATTGGGTACTGACATGACGGCCAGTCCCGCAAGGGGCACCATCTCCCAACGTAGAAAGCTGAACACTTTAATTGGCCGTAACAACACAATTGGGTACTGACATGACGGCCAGTCCCGCAAGGGGCACCATCTCCCAATAAGTTTTGCAAAATACTACACCTAAGCACTCATGTCAATGCGTGTAATCTTTCTCTTGCTTTAAGCTAATAGGATTGGATAATATCCATCTTTTCTAGTTGTTTTGGCTTAATTTAAATTATGAGCGTGGGTGATGGAACCCGCCAAACTACGTGACGGATAAATTGTCAGACACACAGGAATAAGAGGGCTGGCTTGGCCGCCAGCATTTTGGCGACCGCCGCAAGGATTCAAAAAAAATATCAGGATTTAAAATCATTTAAGCGCGGGTGGTGGAATTGGCAGACACACCAGCTTGAGGGGCTGGCGCCGCAAGGCATGCAGGTTCAAGTCCTGTCCCGCGCAGAATTTATGAAACCATTTTTTGTTTATGTACTCAAAAGTAAACGCGATGGCAATCTTTTTGTTGGTTTAACTGAAAATGTTACAGAACGTTTATTGCGCCATAATGCCGGCCGTGTTACTTCAATGAAAGCGAGGGCACCGCTAGATTTAATTTATCAAGAACAACTGAAAGATAGAGGAGCTGCTAGAAAAAGAGAAAAATATTTGAAATCTCAAGCAGGTCGCAGAACTTTGAATATAATTCTTACTTCTGTGGAACCCGCCAAACTACATGGCGGGCAAGTTGGCAGACACTAGAATTTAAGGCTGGCTTGGCCGCCAGTATTGTGGCGGCTGCTGTAAGAGCATGCAGGTTCAAGTCCTGTCCCGCGCAGTTTTGCCGACGCCGGCGCCAATGCGCCAGTACTAATCGCGCTGCGCGCTTGTTGCGCGAGCACTTTTCAGAGAAGAACTGGCATTTGCCGCTTCATGCGGCAAATACTACTCGTGAGAATTTTGATATTCTCTACGAGTATGACGTTCTTCTCTGAAAGTGTGGCGATTTTGATATCGCTCACGATTATGTGCAAAACTACTGCGCTGTGACGGCTAAGGAAAGCCGTCTACCGCGCTGCAGTTTTCTTGAGCTATTACAAAACAGCGGGATGCAAGTGCACCAAAAAAGATATGAACACACACATATTTAGACAATACGACATCCGGGGCATCGCCGATCAAGACCTGACAGATGTGGTGATTGACTCGATTGGAAAAGCGCTCGCAGTCTACGCTCAGAAAATTGATGGCCAAAAAGAGCCGGTCTTCGTGGTTGGTTGGGATATTCGTCCAAGCTCTGGCAGAATCGAGAAAGCACTTACCAAAGCTCTTCTTTCATCTGGGATTTCAGTCATTCACATTGGCGTCGTCACAACGCCAGTTTGTTATTTTTCGGTTCCTCACCTCAAAGCTACCGGCTGCGTTATGATTACCGGTTCGCATAATCCGCCTGAATACAACGGACTCAAAATTTCGATTGGGAAAAACACTCTTTTTGGTGACGACATTCAAAAGGTGCGTCAAATCATTGAGTCCGGTGAAGTGGTGAAAGGGAATGGAACTATGCGCCAGGAATCGCCAATTCCAGCCTACCAAGATTTTTTACGGAAATCCTTTTCTTTCAAACGGAAACTGAAAGTAGTTGTCGATTCCGGAAATGGAACCGCAGGTCTTGTGGCACCACAGCTTCTCAAAGAAATGGGACACGAAGTGTATGAGCTTTTTAGCGAGCCGGACAGCCGATTTCCGAATCATCATCCAGACCCTACGGTTGAGAAAAATTTAGTGGATGCAATTCGTGAGGTGAAGAAAAGAAAAGCGGACGTCGCCTTTGCTTTTGACGGAGACGCCGACCGAATTGGCGTTGTGGACGACACAGGAACAATTATTTGGGGAGACAAATTACTCATTTTATTTGCGCGGGCAATTTTAAAGGTAAAACCAGGTGCAAAATTTGTCGCAGATGTAAAATGCTCAAACTTATTTTTTAATGATGTTGCAAAGCATGGCGGCACTGCGATTATGTGGAAAACAGGCCACTCGCTCATCAAGCAAAAACTTAAAGAGGAAAAGGCTGCGCTTGCGGGTGAGATGAGCGGCCATATGTTTTTCGCCGACCGCTATTTTGGTTTTGATGACGGCGTGTATGCTGGAATTCGCGTGCTTGAAATTCTTGACCAAACAGGTCAGAAACTTTCTGATTTATTAAGCGATTTGCCAAAAACGTACGCGACACCTGAAATCAGAGTAGAATGCTCTGACGATGAAAAGTTTGAGCTGGTCAAGCGCACCGCAGATTATTTTGAGAAACATTACCCCACTACTTTGATTGACGGCGTGAGAATTGATTTTCGGGACGGCTGGGGGCTTGTGCGCGCATCCAACACGCAGCCCGTGCTTGTCACGCGATTTGAAGCGTCGACTGAAGAACGGCTAGATGAGATTAGACAGCTTGTAGAAGGAAAGATTAAGGAGCTGGCGTAGGAAATGTAGGGGCAGGTTCTTAACCTGCCCAAAAATTGAGACGGGTTTAGAACCCGCCTCTACAAAGGAATAACAAATGACCAACCATAATTCACCCAAACATCTTTGGGCGCTTGTAATGGCCGGCGGGAGCGGAAAACGGCTCTGGCCGCTTTCAACGCAAGCTGAAGCGAAGCCATTCCTTAAATTAATTCCCGGAAAGGGAACGCTTTTAGAAGAAACACTGAAACGTATTTCGGGCGTGATTCCGACCGAAAAAATCTGGGTGATTGGCAGCGAATCACATCTTCCTAAACTAAGAGAGCTCGCGCCTCAGGTGCCAGCCGCTCAAATTTTGGGGGAACCCTATTCGAAAAATACGGCGGCAACTGTTGGTCTTGCCGCAAAATTAATCGCACAAGTTGATCCAGAAGGACTTTTGCTTGTGCTTCCGGCTGACCAACAAATTCGTCACCCAAAACGCTTTCACGCTGCAATCAGAATTGCCTCAGAAGTGAGTCGAAAACAGAATGGATTTTCTATTTTTGGAATTGAGCCTGAATTTCCATCGTCTTCTTACGGTTATTTGGAATTAGGAAAACCACTTAGTCGTTTTACTTTTGGTTTGAAACGATTTGTTGAAAAACCAACACCCTCGCGCGCACGCGGATTTCTGCGTTCGGGACGATTTCTCTGGCACGCCGGGATTTTTGTCGCACCAGTTGAGAAAATTTTAGAATCACTTAAGCAAAATGAACCGCACATGTTCAAGAACATAAGCAAACTTCAAATTACCGGAGGATGTGTTCGGCCTAAGAATCAATTTGCACGCATTCCGAGTAAATCAATTGACTACGCCGTTCTCGAACGGTTGAAACACGCATTTGCAATCCGCTGCAAATTTGGTTGGAATGATGTTGGGACTTGGGATTCGCTTGCCGAGTTTTGGGGTTGGGACAGCGCGCGCAATGCCTCATTTGGCCGTTTGCATGTCCGAGGTGCTAAGGGTAATCTCGTATGTGTACCAAAAAAGCGCGTATGTCTTAATGAAGTTGATGATCTTGTCATTGTCGATACCCAAGACACGCTCTTTATTTCCCGCCGCGGCAATTCCGAAAAATTGAGATCTGTTGTCGAGCACTTCACTCAGGCCTTTTGAAGGAAACCACTCACCATTTTATGATGAGCCTGCCTCATATGATTCGTGTCATTTTAAAACCAGGACGGGACAAAGCAGTACGGGCATTTCACCCGTGGATTTTTTCAGGCGCAATTGACCGACTGGACGAAGGGTTTGCGAAGAGTGAGCTCGTAAGAGTTTTGTCTGACCGTGAAGAATTTCTCGGAATCGGGTACTTCAATCCAGATTCTCAGATTTCTGTCCGGATGCTGACATTTAAGGATGAGTTAATTGACGATGCTTTTTTCGTAAAGCGCTTCGAAAATGCAAAATGGCTTCGCGAGTCTTTGATTTCTCACGAGACAAATGCGTACCGTCTTGTTCATTCAGAAGGGGATTTTTTGCCCGGGCTTATTCTGGACCGTTACGGGGATTTTATCTCAGCGCAATTTCTAACAGCTGGAATGGAAAATCTTAAACCAATCATCCTAAAAGCAATCGCACAAGTATTTCAACCAAAAGGCGTGTTTGACCGCAGCGACTCGGAAACCAGAAAGCAGGAAGGATTAAAAACTGAGCACGGAGTTTTGGCTGGGGAGCCGCCTCTCGATGAACTCGAGATTTGCGAAGGTGGTGCGCGCTTTCAAGTAGATTTGAAGCGGGGCCAGAAAACAGGATTTTTTCTTGACCAGCGGGAGAATCGATTTTGGGTTCGCGCTCACGCAAAAGAAAAGCGCGTACTCGACTGTTTTTCATACGCAGGCGGGTTTTCAATTCACGCGGCAATGGGTGGAGCGATTTCTGTGACGGCAGTTGAGGAGCAGGCTCGCGCTTGCAATTTGATTCGCGCCAATTTCGAGCGCAATCAGTTTCGGGGAGAAAACTACCGAACGGTTCAGGCGGATGTTTTTGAATTTTTGAGAAAGGACCAGGAAACTTACGATTTGATTGTGCTTGATCCACCCGCTTTTTGCAAAAGACGTGACCAAGTCCAGCAAGCAGCGCGAGGGTACAAGGACATTAATCTTCAAGCGCTGAAGCGCGCGCGAAACGGCGGATTGCTTTTTACTTCCTCATGCTCTGCTTTTATTGATGCCAATCTTTTCCAGAAAATTGTCTTCGGCGCTGCAAAGGATTCCGGACGGGAAGTTCAAATCATCCAAAAAACATCCCACGCATTTGACCATCCCATTAACATCTACCATCCAGAAGGAGAGTATTTGAAAGGACTGTTACTGCACATTCTGTAGAGGGTTTGAAGGCGTTTGACAGTGTTAAACGATGTTGTTAAACTTAACACTTAATTTTCCGAAAAAATTTTCTTAAGATGAAAATTGATTCATAATAGAACGAATGGTTAAAGTAAAATGGAAGAGAGAATTGATTTACTAAAAAAGGGTCTTGAGGAAATTCGCTCTAAGCTGCGTGAGATTAGGGGGTATCTTTGACCTTGATGCAAAAGAAAATGAAGTCAAGTCCCTCAATGAAAAAATGTCTCAGGCAAATTTCTGGAACAATGCTGAAGAAGCTCAAGCGACGGTTGCGAGACTTAAATCACTTAAGCAATTAATTGAGCCCTGGAAGAAAGCCGATTGCGAAACAACAGAACTTGAAGAGCTGTTTGGCTTGGTTGGAGCCGACGAAAAATCACTTCTTGAGCTGGAAGAATCATTTCGGAAAATTCGCCGCGAAGCCGACCAACTTGAAATTCAAAGACTTCTCAGTGATCCCCTTGACGCGTGTCATGCAATCGTCAGCATTAATGCCGGAGCAGGCGGTACGGAATCCTGCGACTGGGCGGAGATGCTCCTGCGAATGTATCTCAGATGGGCGGAAGCCCACGATTTTAAAACGGAAATGGTAGATCTTTTGCAGGGAGAAGAAGCAGGAATTAAAAGCGCTACTTTTTTTGTACGTGGGTCATTTATTTATGGACATTTGAAAGCAGAGCGGGGAGTTCATCGATTGGTTCGACTCTCACCCTTTGACGCCAATAAGCGGCGACACACGTCATTTGCTTCGGTGGATGTAATCGCCGAGGTTGAAAATGAAATCGACATTGAAATTTCTGAAACTGACCTCAGAATTGACACGTACCGGGCGGGAGGAGCTGGCGGTCAAAAAGTCAACAAGACTTCAAGCGCTGTGCGGCTCACGCATCTACCAACCGGAATTGTGGTGCAGTGTCAAAATGAAAGGTCGCAGCATCAGAACAAGCATGTTGCGATGAAAATTTTGAAGGCGCGTCTTTACGAGCGAAAACGTTCTGAGGAAGATGAGAAAATGAAAGCGAAGTACGGCGAGAAAAAAGAAATCGCCTGGGGTTCTCAAATCCGTTCTTATGTTTTTCATCCTTACACAATGGTCAAA
>JAHFHD010000182.1 GCA_023247075.1 Candidatus Omnitrophota bacterium
TCCAAAATTAAATCAGAAGCAACTCCCTTGGAAACAAGCACAAGCTTGACTTCTTTACGATTCCGGCCGGACTTAAGGCAAGCCTGTTCCATTTTTTTTTCGAGAATCTCAAGTTGCTCCAAAATCATTGAACTTTACTCTAACACAGTCAAAAAACGGAATCAATTGTGCGTCATAATTGGGCGCGTATCCCACTTCATCCAGTGTGTCATTCTTCGCCAAAAGGACGAATCCGTCCTCTGGCGGATGAGGCGGAGCCGAAGAATCTAGTGAACTTAGATCCTTCGCGGAGTTTACCCTGAGCGCTAGATCCTTCACTTCGTTCAGGATGACAAGCGAAGGGCTCAGGATGACATGAAAAACAACTGCATCAAGTGGGATGCAACCCCATGGTTGGAAAATGACACTCACCTCTACTGAGCAAGTAGTGCTTGTTTGAGAAGCCGGGCTTTATCTTTACCAGCGAGCTGCTCGACAAGTGACAGAGCAAATTCAATTGCAGAACCAGGGCCACGACTTGTTGTAATATTGCCGTCCACCACCACCCGATTTTCTAAAAATGTGGTGGTATTTGAAAACTGACGTTCAAAACCTGGGTAACACGTGGCCTTCCGGCCGTTTAAAATTCCTGAGTGAGTCAATGCAAATGCGGGCGACGCGCAAATGGCGCCCACCAATTTCTTTTCTTGATTCATTTTTGTGAGAAGACTTTTCACCGATTCAGATTCATCCAAGTTTTTGGCACCCGGAAGCCCTCCTGGGAGGACAACCGCATCCGGAGAATCCAAATAGGCTGCTAGTGTTGTGTCTGCCTCCACCCGAAGCCCGTGAGAGCCGGTGACGATTTTTCCATTCAAACCAGCGACTACAACATCAAGCTCCGCGCGTCTTAAAATATCAATTGGGGCCACTGCCTCAATTTCTTCAAATCCATCCGCCAAAATAACCAGTACCTTCTTTTTCATCGTTATACTCCCCAAGCGTACAAAGTGTGAATTTCTTTATCTCAATCGGTAATACTCAATAAGGTGTTGGTTGGGATTAAGTAAAATCGCAATTTCTGACCTTATTGAGTATAGTCTCCTGATTTCACAAAAGATTCGACGCGGCAGTTACAAACCAGCGGCAGTTAGAAAAGCCTGCTCCACTTTTTCAATTTTGTTTTTTGCAATTAATAAAATTGCATTTCCTTCAATCTGGGCGTAGTACGCATCACGGGCAAATTCAGGGCGCCCGATGAAGAGTGACCTTTGTGACCCGTCCACAAATTGAATACGAATAGTTCCAAGAGGCGGCTTCAGCTTAAGTGACGCAAAATCTTTGGGCTTCTCATCAATAAAGTCCTTTGCGTAAAGACTGTTCAATTCGGTAAGCAAATCATTGACCACTTGCTTGCCAAGTGTCGCTGTAATTGGCTGTTTTAATTCCCAAGAGCTTTTTTCCTTGGCAATTTTGATGTCCTGGTGATTCAACTGAAGACCAATCAGCTCAATTTCTTTTTCTGAAAGATTGAACACTTGTTTTTTTCGCCAGGTGTAAAGTGAATTCTCAAAAACACTTCGGAACATCGGATTCACGATGAAATAGCGGTCCTCATCTTTCCACTTTACGTAAAATCCATTCCCTACTGCGGCAATTGAGCCAAAATCAAAGCAGCGCATCTGGTGATTTTGATTTGTCTTCACACAAATTGTAATCTCTGGCTTGTCGAGACCAAAAAGCTCAAGCTTAGATGAGTTGAGCGCAAGCTCGCGGCTCCTTGGAGCAAGTTTGAGAAGATGCGTCATGCCCTCAACAATCAGGGATTCAGCGGGAGATTGAATCGGTTCAACAATGTTCCATTCCCGGTTGGAGGATTTTTCAAAAATAACTGTGAAATCTTTGTCTTGAGGATGAACAACTTTTAGCCAGACAATCTCTTCACCTTCTTTAAGCGGGAGCACTTGCAACAAAGAAGATTCTGACGAGAGAAGTGCGGCGGGAGCGACTGTCATTTTACGCTCATGAATCTTTGTGAAATAAAAGACCGCCAGGCTCATAAGTACTAGGCCAAGTGAAACTGTTCTTTTCCAATTCATGTATTTAATGACAATTTTTAATAATACCTTCGCCGCCAAGTAAAAATAAAGGAACCCATCATGAGAAAACCAATTGGCAATCCCAGAACAGGTACATAAAAAATAAATTGCTGGTCTACCTCGCGAAGGAAAAGGGGTGCTGTTTGGCGCTCAGAAGAACGAACACCAACCAAATAATCCCCTCCCGCAAGCCAGGCGCATGTATTCAGCAAAAAATCACGATTCCCAGAAAGGCCAAGGTACCGGTTTGCTAGAAAGTCACTGTCGCCGATTACAACCAGTTTCCATTTTTCTTTTGGTTTCGAAACAGCTACGGCAAGCGGCAAAGGACCCATTTTGTCTTCTTTGTCATTAAATTC
>JAHFHD010000033.1 GCA_023247075.1 Candidatus Omnitrophota bacterium
GCCGGACCCTTGGGACCTTCTCCAGCCCCAGGATGTGATGAGCCGACATCGAGGTGCCAAACCGGGCCGTCGATATGAACTCTTGGGCCCGATAAGCCTGTTATCCCCGGCGTACCTTTTATCCGATGAGCGATGGCGATTCCAATTTCTACCACCGGATCACTAACTCCTGCTTTCGCATCTGCTTGACTTGTCGGTCTCGCAGTTAAGTTGGCTATATGGGTTTGCCCTCAACGTGCGATTGCCAACCGCACTGAGCCAACCTTTGAACGCCTCCGTTACTGTTTGGGAGGCGACCGCCCCAGTCAAACTGCCCAGCTGGCACTGTTCTTTCCCTGGCTTCACAGGAAAAAGTTAGCGTTCTAGATTTATCAGACCGGTATTTCACTGATGACTCCAGCGAAGCTAGCGCCTCGCCTTCAAAGTCTCCCGGCTAAGCTCTACAAACAAATCCAAAATGCAATACCAACCTACAGTAAAGGTGCACGGGGTCTTTCCGTCTAATTGCGGGTACGCGGCATCTTCACCGCGGCTACAATTTCACCGAGTTACTTGCTGAGACAGCAGTCAAGTCGTTACATGATTCGTGCAGGTCGGAACTTACCCGACAAGGAATTTCGCTACCTTAGGACCGTTATAGTTACGGCCGCCGTTTACCGGGGCTTAACTTCAGTGCTTTGCTCTTGCGAGCTAACACCTCCGCTTGACCTTCCGGCACCGGGCACATGTCACACCCTATACGTCGTCTTGTCGACTTAGCAGAGTGCTGTGTTTTTGTTAAACAGTCGCTTGACTCAC
Source organism: Candidatus Omnitrophota bacterium (assembly GCA_023247075.1). Classification (GTDB taxonomy): domain Bacteria; phylum Omnitrophota; class Omnitrophia; order Omnitrophales; family Danuiimicrobiaceae; genus JAHFHD01. The sequence goes on from JAHFHD010000033.1 coordinate 799, forward strand.
TTCACTGCGGCCTTTTCGGACTCCCTTGACGTTCATCCTACTCAGGCACCCCTTATACCGAAGGTACGGGGCCATTTTGCCTAGTTCCTTAGCAAGCAGTAACTCGAGCGCCTTAGGATTTTCACCCCACCCACGTGTGTCCGTTTATGGTACGGTCGCTTGTGTCACTCATTCATTTCGCTTTTCTCGGCAGCGTGGCGTCAGCAAGTTTGCTCTTCCCGAAGGTTGAGCTCCCTAACACCCCTCATCCATTACAAAAGTAATGAACTACAGGTTTGGACGCACACTTCCAAACGTGCGATTACTTAGCCTCCTGCGCACGAAACAAATTAATAACGCAACACGAGCGGTGCAGGAATATTTAACCCGCTCTCCATCATCTACGCCTTTCCGGCCTCGACTTAGGACCGACTAACCCCGGGCGGATTAACCTTCCCCGGGAAACCTTGGGTTTTCGGCGAACGGGTTTTCCACCCGTTTTATCGCTACTCATTCCGGCATAATCTCTTCCTTTCGGTCCACGGATCCTTACGGTTCCGCTTCAATCCAGAAGGAATGCTCCTCTACCGCACAGATTGTCCCGTAGGAAATCTATGCTCGTGACTTCGGTAACAGGCTTGAGCCCCGATCATTTTCGGCGCAAGAACTCTTGACCGGTGAGCTGTTACGCACTCTTTAAATGGTGGCTGCCTCTAAGCCAACATCCCGGTTGTCTAGGAGTTCTCACATCCTTAACCACTTAGCCTGTATTTAGGGACCTTAATCGACGATCTGGGCTGTTTCCCTTTCGACAACGAAGCTTATCCCCCGCTGTCTGATTCCAACGCTTACACAAATGGCATTCGGAGTTTCATTGGGTTCGGTAAGCTGGTAAGCTCCCTAGCCCATTGAGTGCTCTACCTCCACTTGCTACTACGTCAGACCATCCCTATAGATGTTTCGAGGAGAACCAGCTATTACAGTGTTTGATAAGCCTTTCACCCCTAACCACAGTTCATCGGAGCGATTTTCAACTCACAACCGTTCGGACCTCCACGTGGTTTTACCCACGCTTCATCCTGACCATGGTTAGCTCACACCGCTTCGGGTCTATTCCATGAGACTTATTCGCCCGTTTCAGACTCGCTTTCGCTTTGGCTTCTCTCCCTCAGGAAATTAACCTTGCCGCATGGAATAACTCGCCGGATCATTATGCAAAAGGCACTGCAGTCAGGCATTCCTCGCATTTCTGCGAAGCATAGCCCTCCTACCGCTTGTAAGCCAATTGGTTTCAAGTTCTATTTCACTCCCCTAACAGGGGTTCTTTTCAATTTTCCCTCACGGTACTTGTTCACTATCGGTCGCTTGAGAGTATTTAGTCTTAGGAGTTGGTTCTCCCGGATTCCCGCTTGGTTCCACTTATCAAGCAGTACTTGGGCAAAAAGCAAAAAAGGCAATATCGCTTTCATCTACTGGACTGTCACCATCTTTGGTGGGCCATTCCAGACCCTTCGATTTGCAACATCCACTCTTTTTCTCCTAACTCAGATCAGGAACACTTCCGCCCGCAACACTCTTGGTACAACGCTCTGAGGCTTGACATACCAAAAGTTTAGACTGTTCCCGTTTCGCTCGCCGCTACTCAGGGAATCGAATTGCTTTCTCTTCCTGGGGTTACTGAGATGTTTCACTTCACCCCGTCTCACTTCCTAACCCTATGAATTCAGATTAGGATATCTGCCAGAGGCAGATGGGTTACCCCATTCGGAAATCGTGGGATCAAAGGTTGTTTGCGCCTCCCCCACGCTTATCGCAGCTTGCCACGTCCTTCATCGTCTTCAAGCGCCATATTATCCACCAATGGCTCTTAGTAGCTTGACTAAAACTGTTTGCATCATCAAGTGAGTTGACAAATACAAAATCGATTTCTCGATTTATAATTTATTTTCTCGCCTTAAGATGCACAAATTTTAGTGGCTTCGACAAATCAATGTCGAACCATATTAAATTGTAGACCCTTTGGCACTATCGTCTTTCAAAGAACAATACGACAACGGTCAAACTAAGACCGCGCTTTAAGATTAGAAATAAAGCCAGAAAAAAATTTAAAATTAAAAAGGAATAAATGCTTAAATAAATTTTATAAATATAACTTTGGAGGTGAGGGGATTTGAACCCCTGACCTTCTGCTTGCAAAGCAGACGCTCTCCCAACTGAGCTACACCCCCCGAAATAGCTTTCGGCAAAACCTGCCAAATAGTTTTTCTGTGGGGATTGGTGAGCAAATGGTAAAAATAATGCGTCAGCTTTATTAATTTCTCAGCTGAAATTAGCTCGTTGGTGGGCCCGAGTGGATTCGAACCACTGACCCCAGCGTTATCAGCACTGTGCTCTAACCAACTGAGCTACGGGCCCAAATAAATTATGGGGCGCGTTTAACCACTCCACCAGGCCACGAAACATAGCAGCATTATTACTTAAATCAAAAAATAAAGGTTTGAATGTGTAGAGATCGTCATCGAATTTTTGTGTCTCCACTTTATTCAAGTGGTTTGGACACCTTAGAAAGGAGGTGATCCAACCTCACCTTCCGGTAAGGTTACCTTGTTACGACTTAGTGCTCCTCACTGGTTTTACCTTCGCAGTCGCTGTCCTTTGCAGGTTCAGCAAACTACTTCGGGTACTCCCACCTCGGATCACTTGACGGGCGGTGTGTACAAGACCCGGGAACGTATTCACCCCGTCGTGGCTGATACGGGATTACTAACGATTCCAGCTTCATGAAGGCGAGTTGCAGCCTTCAATCTGAACTGGGACCGGTTTTTTGGGATTAGCTCCACCTCGCGGTTTGGCAACCCTTTGTACCGGCCATTGTAGCACGTGTGTAGCCCCAGGCGTAAGGGCCGTACTGACTTGACGTCATCCCCACCTTCCTCCAATTTATCATTGGCGGTCTCCTTAGAGTCCCCACCTAAAGTGCTGGTAACTAAGAATAGGGGTTGCGCTCGTTGCGGGACTTAACCCAACATCTCACGACACGAGCTGACGACAGCCATGCAACACCTGTGCACGAGTCCTTGAGGGAGGGCTCTACTTTCATAAAGCTTTCCCGTGCATGTCAAGCCTGGGTAAGGTTCCACGCGTATCGTCGTATTAAACCACATGCTCCACCGTTTGTGCGGGTCCCCGTCAATTCCTTTGAGTTTCAGCCTTGCGACTGTACTCCCCAGGTGGTTCACTTAATGCGTTAGCTGCGGCACCGACCCCGTAAACCGGAGCCGACACCTAGTGAACATCGTTTACTGCGTGGACTACCGGGGTATCTAATCCCGTTTGCTCCCCACGCCTTCGTGCACTCAGCGTCAGTTGCGAGCCAGTGAAGCGCCTTCGCTACTGGTGTTCCTCCCGATCTCTGCAGATTTCACCCTTACACCGGGAATTCCCTTCACCTCTCTCGCACTCGAGCCAAGCAGTTTCAGATGCAATTCCACGGTTAAGCCGTGGGATTTCACATCTGACTTACCAAGCCGCCTACGCACCCTTTACACCCAATGAATCCGAACAACGCTTGCCACCTCTGTATTACCGCGGCTGCTGGCACAGAGTTAGCCGTGGCTTCCTCTCTCGGTACCGTCAAGTAAAATGGGTGTTGACCTTTTTACCATTCTTCCCAAGTGACAGTAGTTTACGACCCGAAGGCCTTCATCCTACACGCGGCGTCGCTTCGTCAGGGTTTCCCCCATTGCGAAAGATTCTCGACTGCAGCCTCCCGTAGGAGTCCGGGCAGTGTCTCAGTCCCGATGTGGCTGACCATTCTCTCAAACCAGCTACTCGTCATTGCCTTGGTAGGCCATTACCCCACCAACAAGCTGATAAGCCGCGGGCTCCTCCAAAGGTGACAGGCCTTGCGGTCCCCATCTTTGACCTCAATCTTCGTAAAGATCGTGGTCTCATTCGGTATTAGCCCATCTTTCGACGGGTTGTCCCAATCCTTTGGGTAGATTACCCACGTGTTACTCACCCTTTCGCCACTAGACTTCCGAAAAAGCTAGAAGTCCCGTTCGACTTGCATGCCTAATCCACGCCGCCAGCGTTCGTTCTGAGCCAGGATCAAACTCTCCAAATAAAATCTTTGAAATAAAAGTTACTCAAACCTACGCAAAGCGTAAGTTCTCATAAACTTACATCTCAACCGGAGATGACCTTGTCTCTTCATATTGCTATGAATTAACAGCTCTACCAAGGAATTTTGGCAGAGATCCCTAGCACATTCAAACCTTGTCAAAGAACAAAACACTTACCTTTACATTAAAGGTAGTTTTCTGCTTATCTAAAATGAAGACAAAAAAGCATTCATTCATGTCTTCTTAATGAAAATCGGAAGGCAATTGCTTTTTTATTTAAAATTTTGGATTAAATTGGAAATAACGTGACGCTTATTCAGCGTTCTCTAAAGTGGGAGGTATAATAGTGATGTCGGTAACCCTTGTCAAGAAATTTTACAAAAAATTTAAGATCAATAATGTCTGAGGGCTAAATACTTAAGAATGAACTTATTCGAAGAACATTTTGAGCGCTACCAGAACAAGGAATCCAGCAAATATCTTCTTCAGCAGGGTTTCATCTAGATTGAGTGACACTCCAGCACCAAGAATGGCACCCAGAATTGAGAACAAAGAAGCAAAGCAAGCGATTCGCCAGTTTACGCTATATCCAGATCCATGGCGCAAAGCTCCAGCAAGAGCTGTGGGTACAATAATAAAAAGTGAGGTGCCAATCGCCTGATGCAAATTCATTCCGAGAAAATACCGGAAAAGAGGAACCATAATGAGTCCACCGCCAATTCCCAAAAGACCGCTTGCAATGCCTGCAAAAAAACAAATAATCGCAGAAATAGCGAGCATCATTAATTTAACCTCTTGTTTTTAGCTTGATCTAAAGCATCATTAACGAGCCGGTCAGCTTGTTGGATTCGCTCATCTTCGCGCCTTAAATGGCGGTAGCAAACCTTTGAAAAATTACTTTCAATTTTGCGCACTTCGTCAAATAACTTTTTTAAATTCAAATTTTTAAGCCGGTACTCTCCGCGAAGCTGCTTCACAACAAGTTCACTATCAAGATGGCAATCAATCTCAAGCGCGTGAAGCACGTGTGCTTGTTTCAGCCCTTCAATTAAAGCGCGGTATTCGGCCACATTATTAGTTGCCTCGCCAATTGTCTCGCCATGCTCAAGGATTGTTTCTCCATTTTCATCTTGAATGAGAATCCCAATCGCAGCTGGCCCTGGATTTCCGCGCGCACCACCATCTGTAAATATTTTAAGTTTCATAATTTAAAAATGTTTTGCTTCTAGCAAAAACATAAAATTTTAATTGAAATTTATTGGGTTGGCGACAGTCTAGAAAGGTGTAGATGAATAGTCAAATAAAAAGCCGCTTCCTCCTGTTCGCCGTAAGCCATATTGGATGGCTTCAGGGAATTTGGAAGCGGCTTTTGTTTTTTCTGAGTGTGGGTCACGAACTCTTCGTCTGACGCCGATCATTTGGCGTGCATATACCGCATCACCAAGATAATCGCGCCGATCAGAAACAGAGCCGAATAAGGCGCTAGCTGTGCGGTCAAGAAGAGGCCAGCCACAACACCCAAAACGATACCCGTAATTAAGTGTTCGTCTAGTCTCATCTTCCTCACCCCCTTTTTATTGAGACGTCCTAAGCATCAGGCCAAAAAACCCTATGAAGACAGACTCACAAAGGTTCAAAAGAGCACACCAGCATCACTAAAAGACTAGCATGTGTTGACGTAGAGTCAAATGAGGGAGAACGTGCTTTTTTAATTTATTTATTTAAAACATTAATCATCAATGATTTACAGGCCTTCATTTTTTATTTTAGCAAGCAGGAAAATTTTGGGCGTCGGTTGGATTCTTTTGCGCTTTAAAATAAGAAGATAGCGGTCAGTTAATAAAGCGGGTGAGAAAGCAAATGGAAAAGAGAGCCAAAATTGGAGACTGTCAATTTCAATCTTGATGCGGCACTTGACCTTGTCCGCTGTTTTTTTCTTTGAGCTCGCGATCCATTGAATCAAGCTCGCGCTGCAAAATTCGAATCTTCCGCTTGAGTTCTCGAACTGGGTCTGGGAGATCGCCGTGTTCAAGCATTTGTTCCTCTCCAGTTACAGAGCGCCCTTCGCGCCGAACAATCTCTGCAGGAACACCCACAACTGTGCAATGGTCAGGAACAGAATGAACAACGACAGAACCCCCGCCAATCTTCACATGATTTCCAATTCGAATATTCCCAAGCACCTTTGCGCCCGCACCAACCACCACATGATCGCCAAGAGTTGGATGTCTTTTGCCGCGGCCAGCACCAGTTCCTCCCAAAGTTACTCCCTGATAAATGAGAACATTGCGGCCGACTTCGGTCGTCTCACCAATCACGACACCCATTCCGTGATCGATGAAAAATCCGGGACCAATTTTTGCACCTGGATGAATTTCAATGCCTGTCACCCACCTCACCACCTGAGCGATGAAACGGGGAATAAAGGGGATTCTTAATTTCGCATGTAAGAAGTGATTGATTCGATGCCAAAAAATCGCATGAAAACCGGAGTAGATGAATAAAACTTCTAAAAACCCAAGCGGCGTTTGTGACGCAGGGTCTCGCTTGAAAACCGCTTTGTAATCTTCAATGATTGCAAACATAATTCATTTTAGCCACTTAGATTAAAACCCGCAACAAACCTTTTGTTGCTTAAACGTTAAATCTAAAGTAAATGACGTCTCCGTCTTTTACTTCATATTCCTTACCCTCAAGGCGGTACAAACCTTTTTCCTTCACTGCTTGAGTGCTGCCTAGTTTAATGAGGTCATCATAGCTCATGATTTCCGCCCGAATAAAACCGCGCTCGAAGTCTGAATGAATTGCACCCGCTGCTTGAGGTGCCTTGCTGCCTTTTCGAATGGTCCACGCACGCACTTCCTTTTCCCCAGCCGTTAAAAATGTAATGAGACCAAGCAGCCGATACCCGACCCTAATTAATTGATGCAGCCCAGATTCAGACAAACCCATTTCTTTTAGAAAAAGCGTTCCTTCTTCCGGGGCGAGTTCACTAAGCTCTGCTTCCACTTTGCCGCAAATCACGGCTACTTCAGACTGTTCTTCCTTAGCCACTGCCTGAACTTTTTGAACTAATTCTCCCCCATTTGGAAGATCTTTCTCCTCCACATTTGCCCCATAAAGGACTGGTTTTTGGGTTATTAGCTGTAGTGGCCTTAGAAGAGCAAAATCTTCAACGCTCCACTTTGCCTTTCTAATTGGTAATCCGTGTTCCAAAACTTCTTTTGCTTTCTTCACTACTTCAAATTGCGCCTTTGCTTCTTTGTCCCCTGATTTGGAAGCCTTCTCGAGCCTTGCAGTTTGATTTTCAAGTGTGTCCAAATCCCTGAGACAAAGCTCGGTTGAAATAATTTCAATATCGCGCTTTGGGTCAACGGAGCCAGAAACATGTACAACGTCTGGGTCTTGAAAACAGCGGACAATGTGGAGTACAGCATCCACTTCCTTGATCTGACCCAGGAATTGATTGCCAAGCCCTTCCCCGGTTGATGCTCCTTTTACAAGTCCTGCAATGTCTACAAATTCTACCGTGGCTGGCGTTACTTTCTCAGGCTTGTACATTTCTGACAACCGATCAAGACGGGCATCTGGAACCGACACCACGCCAACATGCGGGTCAATGGTGCAAAATGGGTAATTTGCAACTGCAGAGTTTGCACGCGTCAACGCATTGAAAACGGTTGATTTTCCCACATTTGGGAGTCCGACAATACCAATTTTAAGACCCATTCATCACCTTATTTTAAAGAAACTAGTTGACAATAATTAATAATTATCATATTTTTTATTACTTTTAGTAAATTACATTTGAGGTGCTTAACATGTTTAAAAAAATGCTTTTGCTTTTTCTTCTGTTAACGTTCGGAGTATACAACAAAACTGCGATTGCTCAAAATTGGGAACGCGTTTCGTTTCCTGCTTTTTCGGGCCCAGTGGATTTTGTAAGTGCTCGTGACGAACAGCAAAAAATTTTATTTGCCGGAGCACGCGGAACACTTTACGCCTCAATTGACCAAGGCGAGAAATGGACCCCGCTTTTTGAGCTTGGTTCAAACACACAATTAAATGGGCTCTATATTCGCAAAAATCGTCTGTTGCTTTTTACCAGTCGTGGGCTTTTTGAATCAAAAGATGATGGCCATAGGTGGCAACAAATTTTCCGCGGCGCTGGTGACGCAGAAACTCAAGTATATTCAGTTGCAGTTGACCCTGAAAATTCAAATGTCATCTACCTAGGGACAGGGCGTGGGCTTTTCCAAAGCAAAGATGATGGTAAAACGTGGCATAAAATGTGGAATGAATTAGTGCACACGCCCATTTACCGATTGATTTACGACACAGCAAATAGCGAATTATTTATTGCAAGCGCTAAAGGACTTTACCGGTCGCTGCCAAAGAAAAGTCGTTTTGAACGTGTGTTTGCCTCAAACAAAGAAATGGAATCGGCTTTAGAGTCAGACTTGGAATCTGAGGTAGATAGTCTTGATCTCGAACTGAGCATTGTTCAAAAGGGAGCGCGTACTTTAGCTTTAAAAAATTCTACGGAAACGATTGTGCTTGGTACGGAAAGCGGCGTTTCCACAAGTGACGATGAAGGCAGTTCGTGGGAAACGCTCTCTCAATCAGGGCTTTTAAGCACAGATGTTCTCGACTTAATCTACTTGAATAGCCAAAACTCCTTGATTGCCGGCACTGCTCAAGGCGTCTTTATTTATGACCCCGTCTTTAAGCGTTGGAAAGAACTTGAAAGCGGCATGGAACGCGCAAATGTTCGAAGTCTTGCCGCTGTTCACGAAAACGGAGAAACGCTTTACGCAGCAACAGACCGCGGGCTTTATCGCCTGTCTTTTTCAATAGAGATTCCCACTGTTCAAATGGAAGTACCTGCCGCAATCCATTCTTCCAATCTCCCTCTTTTTAGACAATTGATTCAGCTTGAGCCGTCCATTAGAACTATTCAAGAAGAAGCCGTCCGGTACGCCAATGCGAAAAATTCAAAAATCCGTTCCTGGCAATGGGCGTCTCGTCTTCGCGCGCTTGTTCCTTCTGTTTCAATTGGGAAAGATTTTTCGAAATCAAACTCAATTGATCTTGACCGAGGTGGAACGAATGACCCTGACAAATACATCGTTGGCCCTCCTGACACCAGCAGAGGATGGGACGCAAGTGTTGATTGGAATTTGTCCGACCTTATTTGGAGCTCGTCTCAAACTTCCATTGATTCGCGCGACAAATTAATGGTGGAACTTCGTGAAGAAGTGCTGGGGCAAGTCACGCGCCTTTACTTTGAAAGGCGGCGCGCCCAGCTTGAATTCATCATTCGTCCGCCTGAAGACCCGCTTGAACATCTGGAGCATCTTCTCAGAATTGACGAGCTTACAGCTAGCATTGATGCGTTTACGGACAGCCTGCTTTCAAAAAAACTCACGCGTATTTATAGCCAACATCCCGAACTCGAAAACCTTTGGGCTGCAGACGAAATAACAAACGCTGGCAATCCCAGCTATTAATTCAAACGCTTTTCGTTGTTTGACATCTCCTGCTATTTTCGCTAAGCTTGTATTTCATCTATGGAAATTTCATGCCATTCAATACATACGAATATCATTATTTGTTCCTAGGCGTTTTTTTTATTATTGCAGTCACCTTTCCCTTACTCCCACTGATTCTTGCGTGCTTTGTCGCCCCAAAAAAGCCAAGTGCCATTAAGAACGCTTCCTACGAATGTGGAATCGAAGCCCAGGGCGACTCTTGGATTCAGTTTAAAGCTCAGTATTACGTTTATGCGCTTGCTTTTGTCATTTTTGACATTGAAGTCATCTTTATTTTCCCTTGGGCAATCGTGCATCGCGAACTGGGGCTCACCGCTTTCCTTGAAATGACAGTTTTCATTGCGATTCTCGCGTTTGGGCTCATTTATGCGTGGAGAAAAAAAGTACTCGAGTGGAAATGACCACCCCCAATACCTCCCAAGTTGACCCGAATCTCAAAAGCGAAATGCAGAAAAAAGGTATTTTCGTTACTACCATTAATGATCTCTACAATTGGGGCCGGCGGTCTAGTGTGTGGCCGCTTCAATTTGGGCTGGCCTGTTGCGCCATTGAAATGATTGCAACCGCCTGCGCCCGTTACGACATTGACCGATTCGGAGCAGGGCTTTTTCGTCCCTCCCCACGACAAGCTGACTTAATGATTGTTGCTGGCACAGTCACCAAAAAAATGGCGCCGCAAGTCGTACGCTTGTACAACCAAATGCCGGAACCAAAGTATTGCATCACAATGGGTGCTTGTTCAATTTCAGGCGGCCCGTTTAAGAATGGCTACAATGTGCTCAAGGGAATTGACCGCTACATTCCCGTTGACGTTCATCTTCCCGGCTGCCCCCCAAGGCCCGAAGCACTGCTACACGGATTAATCAAATTGCAGGAAAAAATTGATGGTCAAGTCATTGAAAAAACCGAGTGGTATCAAAAGGGTTTGAAGCGGGAATTCCCGGTGCCCGAGTTTGGACCAAACGGACTCATTCCTCCTTACAACCCAGATGTATTTACACCCGGCCAAAGCCGCCTCATCACAACCGGTTAATTTAAATATGAAATCACTTGAAGAATTAAAACAGAATCTTGAATCTAAAATGCCAGGCGTGACAAGCGTCCTAGAAGAAGGATGTCTTGTGATTTCAAAAAATGACTGGCTTGAAGTCGCCAAGTTTTTAAAGTCGAGCCCGCTTTACTCGTTCGATTACCTTTCTTCAGTCACCGGAGTCGATTACCCTGACCGGCTTGAAGCGGTGTACCACTTGTATTCCATTGAAAAGAAAATTGGACCGCTTACGGTCAAAGTACGCACAGACCGCCAGAAGGGCGAGATTCCATCCGTGACACCAGTGTGGCGAAGCGCAGAATTTCAGGAGCGGGAGGCGTTTGACTTGCTTGGAATTCATTTTACCGGACATCCGGATTTAAGAAGAATTTTAATGTGGGAAGGATTTGCGTTTCATCCACTTAGAAAAGATTATGTTGCAGAAAATGACTGAAGAAAATTTATCAACGCTCGCTACTCAAACGCTTGAAGTCAGTCTCGGGCCGCAGCATCCAAGCACGCACGGCGTCTTCCGGATGAATGCGACGCTTGACGGTGAAACTATTGTCAAACTCAAACCCGTCATGGGCTACCTTCATCGAAATCACGAAAAGCTGGCCGAAGACATGACTTACCTTGGCAGCATGCCCTACACCGACCGGCTCGACTACATTTGTTCAATGACCAATAATTTTGCTTACGCCCTTGCCGTCGAAAAACTGGCTGGGCTTGAAGTGCCTGAGCGTGCTGAATACATCCGAATCATTATGGCCGAACTCACGCGCCTCGTAAACCACACGCTTCTCATTGGGTTTCTTTTAAATGACTTGGGTGCTTTCTTCACACCAGTGTTGTACGCATTCCGCGAACGTGAAAAAATCCTCGACCTCTTCGAGAGCGTTTCCGGAAGCCGAATGATGTGTAATTATTTTCGTTTTGGCGGCGTCAAAATTGATTTCTCTCCCGGTTTTCTGGAAGGTGTTAAATCGATTATTCAAAATTACCCCAAGTTTCTTGATGAGTTCGAAAAACTTTTGTCAGAAAATGAAATTTTAATGGCGCGATGCCAAAATGTGGGAGTTCTCTCGAAAGAACTTGCGATTAGCGCAGGTATTTCTGGTCCAATGCTCCGCGCTTCAGGCGTCCCTTATGACATTCGGAAAGTTGATGGCTATTCCATTTATAATCGTTTCAACTTCCGCGTGCCGATTGGTGAAGTAGGAGATGTGTACGACCGTTATTATGTTCGTATTTTGGAAATGCGTGAGAGCATTAAAATTTTAGCTCAAGCAGTTAAAGAAATTCCGGAAGGACCTTTTATTTCTCCAAAAGGAGCAGCGGGCGCAAAAGCACCTCGAACTTTTAAGCCTCCAAAAGGACAAGTGTATGGAAGAATTGAAGCGCCGAAGGGCGAGCTTGGATTTTACCTCGTAAGTGACGGCTCGCCCAAGCCTTACCGGTACCACGTACGTCCGCCCAGTTTCATTAATTTGACAATCTTAGAAGATATGTGCATCGGCAATAAAATTGCTGATGCAATTGTTACACTCGGAAGTGTCGATATTGTGCTCGGTGAAGTCGATCGGTAACAAATTGTTGTCATTCTGAGCGAAGCGAAGAATCTAGCAAATAACAGATCCTTCGGGCATTGCATAAAATATTACCCTCAGGATGACAAGCAATTTTGTAAACGTTAAGGTGGAATAGATATGTTTGGATTTGGTGTATTAAAAGGAATGTTGGTAACGATTCAAAACTTTTTTGCGAGCTATTTCTCTAAAGACCACCTCACCACAGTTCAATATCCTGAGGAACGGCTTTCTGCAAAAGAGCGGTACCGCAATTTTCCCTTTCTTGTTTATGACCAAGCGCCGGAAGATCCGCGCTGCGTGGCCTGTGATATTTGCGCGAAGGAATGTCCGCCCAAGTGCATTACCATTGTTCGCGACTCAGACGCTGAAGGAAAACCGCTTAAGCGGCCCAAGTCATTTGACATTGATTATTCGATTTGTATGAACTGCGGCATTTGTGAAGAGGTTTGTCCATTTGACGCTATTTTTATGGACCACGAGTTTGAACTTGCTGAGTATGGTCGCTTCGAAGATTTAATGTACCATAAAGACCGCTTGCTCAAGCCAAATGACCATTTCAAAAAAATCAGGCCGACAGACGCAACAAGAATTGATGCGAAGTTAGCGGCGAAAACGCAAAAGCCAGCTCCACCAGTAGGAAATTAAAGCTTTTGACATGCTAAATTTCTAGCGTGTCATCCTGAACGAAGTGAAGGATCTAATGATTGCGAGATTCTTCGCTCCGCTCAGAATGACAAAATGTGGAAAATTATGGACCAATTATTTGTTAATTTAAAACATTCGATTTTAATTTTTGCTGGAAATTTCCTGCCAGAGTGGGCAGTCATTTTAATTTCCATTTTAATCAGCGTAACAGCAATCGCCGTATTTGGCCCTGTGACGATGATGTACCTCACACTCCTAGAGCGTAAATTTGTTGGACGAATTCAAAACCGATTTGGCCCGAATCGCGTCGGCAAGTGGGGACTTCTTCAGCCTCTTGCGGACGGAGTCAAAATGCTGACTAAAGAAGACATCGTGCCAAAAGGCGCTGACCACTTCGCGCATTTTCTTGCCCCGGTTGCTATTGTCATTCCAGCCCTTCTTGTCTTTGCAGTTGTTCCGTTTGGCCGGAATATGGTTGCGGTAGATTTGTCGATTGGGATTTTGTTTTTCCTAGCACTTTCTTCTACCACCACGATTTGGATTTTTGTTGCGGCATGGGCATCCCGGAATAAATTTTCGCTTTTGGGCGGACTTCGGTCCGTCGCCCAAATGGTTTCCTATGAAATTCCAATGGTGCTTTCAGTGGTTCCTGTTTTAATGGTGGTTGGTTCTTTTTCAACTGTTGCAATCGTGGAAGCGCAAAGCGGCTGGAACTGGTTTGTTTTGACGCCTTGGGGACTCATAGGATTTGTTCTTTTTTTCCTCACTGGCGTCGCCGAAGTCAATCGCACTCCGTTTGATCTTCCTGAGGGTGAATCAGAAATTGTGGCAGGTTTTCACACTGAATACAGCGGGATGAAATTTGCACTCTTCTACATGGCTGAATTTATGAATTCGTTTACAATTTCCGCGATTGTTTCAACCGTTTACCTGGGTGGATGGCAAGGCCCCTGGCTTCCTGGTTGGCTTTGGCTGCTCATAAAATCCTACGCACTTATTCTTGTGATGATGTGGTTTCGCGGGACACTGCCGCGTTTTCGAGTCGACCAATTGATGGGCTTTGCCTGGAAATTCTTGCTCCCGCTTGCATTACTTAATATTTTTGCGGCAGGTGTTTGGCTCGCTTTTGCGCGTCCCGTTAATTACCTTTTGTCGGCTATTATTGTTGCGCTTGCGCTCTTTATTTTGTATTTTGCAAATCGACCCGACATGCCGAAAAAAAGGGTTTACCGGTATGCGGTGGAATAGTGTTAACTTAACATAAAACAGAATGTCATCCTGAGTGAAGCCCGCAATCAATATGGTTGGGCGCAACGAAGGATCTAGCGATCTCTAGATCCTTCGTTGCTTTGCTCCTCAGGATGACAATAAAACTCATATGAACTCATTTGCACCACTTGTTTCAGTCGTCCAGTACGTACTTATGTTTATTGTGCTCGGAGCGGCCATTGTTACCGTCTCAATCGGCAATCTCTTTCGCGCAGCCATTTTCCTTGCTTTTACCCTACTTGGAGTTGCGGGATTGTATTTCTTTTTACACGCTGACTTTATTGCCGCCATGCAAATTTTGATTTATGTTGGTGCAATTATGACATTGGTTATTTTTGCAGTCATGTTAACCGGTAAAATGCAGGACCCATTAGTAGCCCAAAGCAATCGTCAGAAAATTCCGGCATTCATTATCCTCTGTGGAGTCAGCGCTTTTTTAATCCCCACTATTTTAAAAGCTCCTTGGCGCACTCTGGCAACGCCGCATGCAACTACTGCCGCAAATCTCGGCCGGGCTTTAATGGGTGAATTTGTATTTCCATTTGAAATTGTGTCGCTTGTGCTTTTGGTTGCGCTCATTGGCGCAATCGCAACAGCTCGGAGTGACGAATGATGTCGATTAACCATTTTCTTATTTTTACCACGCTTCTATTTTTGATTGGCCTTTACGGAGCGCTTTCGAGACGCAATATGATTGGTATTTTGATGTCGATTGAAATTATGTTGAATGCGGTGAATCTGAACTTTATTTTTTTCTCTCGATTTTTGGACGTACCAGCTGAAACAGCACAGGTGTTTGCAATATTTGTGATTGTACTTGCTGCGGCCACTGCTGCTGTTGGACTTGCGATTGTGCTTCAAATTTACCGAAATCAAAAAACAATTTACACTGATGAAATCGACCTTTTAAAATGGTAGACATTCTTAAAATTGCTCTGATTCCAGGGCTTCCGCTTATTTCATTTGTCGTCCTTACTTTCTTTGGCCGCAAACTCAAGCGCAAAAGCGCCTGGGTGGCAATCAGCGCAAGCATTGGCTCCTGCGCACTTTCCTTTTGCCAAATTCTGCCTGTCACTAGTGGCGCGACCACACACATAACTTTCCCCTGGCTTGTGATTAATCAAGTTCCGATTGAATTTGGTGCTTTGATTGACCCACTTGCTGCCATGATGCTTTTTGTGGTTACATTTGTCGGGTCGCTGATTGTGATTTACTCGACAGGTTACATGCACGACGACCCGCGCTTTCCAAAGTTCTTTGCATACTTGTCGCTTTTCCTCTTTTCGATGCTGGGGCTCGTCATTTCACCGACACTGGTTCAAATCTACTTATTCTGGGAACTCGTCGGATTGTCGTCTTACTTCTTAATTGGATTTTGGTTTGAAAAATACTCAGCTGCACAAGCAGGGCGAAAAGCATTTATTACAAACCGGATTGGTGACATCGGATTTTTTCTCGGCATTATGACTTTTTTTTATGCCACCAAAACTGTCCGATTTGTAGACATCAACCCCGCACTTGCGCACACATATGCAGGTTCTTTTGCAGTAGGGGTTGCGAGTCTTTTACTTTTCTGTGGAGCAATCGGCAAGTCGGCACAATTCCCACTACACGTCTGGCTTCCAGATGCAATGGAAGGCCCGACGCCAGTCAGCGCACTCATCCATGCCGCCACGATGGTCGCTGCCGGAATTTATTTGGTCGCGAGACTTTTTCCTTTATTTCAAGTATTCCCGGATGCTTCACAAGTAGTGGCAATCATTGGAACCATCACTGCTTTTGGCGCTGCTTTTTTTGCGCTCACCCAATGGGACATTAAAAAAGTACTCGCTTATTCAACCATCAGCCAGCTTGGGTTTATGGTCACGGCACTTGGGGTCGGTGGATTTAGCGCAGGCACCTTTCACTTGATGACTCACGCATTTTTCAAAGCCCTGCTCTTTCTTGGTGCGGGAAGCGTCATTCATGGTTCAAGTGTGCAGGACATGCGTGAAATGGGCGGTCTTAAAAAAGAAATGCCCGTTACCTTTTGGACTTTCGTGGTTGCAACATTTGCCATTGCGGGATTTCCCCCGCTTGCCGGATTTTGGAGCAAGGATGAAATTCTCCTTGCCGCATTTGAACATCATCATCTGGTCATTTTTTGGACGCTTGCACTAACCACCATGATGACTTCTTTTTACATGTTCCGTCTGCTTTTCCTCACATTTTTTGGAGCGAAAAGAAATAAGCACCACGCCCACGAATCACCCGTTTCAATGACGGCTCCATTAATCGTGCTTGCTTTTGGATCAGCCGTGATTGGTCTTCCCGGCTCACCACTCATGCATCACTGGTTTCAGGGATTTCTTTCCAGCGGACATCATGAAGAAATCCACATGAATGGATTTGTCGTCAGTATTTCTGTCGCAAGCGCTGCAATTGGCCTTGCGCTCGCTACCTGGTTTTATCTCATTCAACCTGGTCTTTCCAAAAAATTAGCTGAGAAAAATTGGCTTCTTTATTCTGCGTCCCAGCACAAACTTTGGTTCGATGAATTTTATGACGCAACTGCAATTCGCGCGTTTAAAACAAGCTCAAAAAAGCTGCTTGATTTTGACGCAGCTGTCGTAGACGGCGCGGTCAACCAAACCGGAATTCAAACGGTCAATATGAGTCGCATCAAAAACTGGATTGACCGCTATATTGTTGATGGATTTGTCAATTTCACAGGATGGTTTGTAAGCACCGTAAGTGGAATCGGACGTTTGATTCAAACCGGATTTATTCACAATTATTTGTTGTTTGTTTTGCTTGGTCTCTTAATTATTTTGTACGCAGCACTTTAAATTTGATTTTTGTCATTCTGAGTCCTTCGCGTGTCATCCTGAACGGAGTGAAGGATCTAGCACTCAGGATAAACTCCGCGAAGAATCTGCGAATGCTAGATCCTTCGGCCAATGTCCAGAATTCTAGCCTCAGGATGACACCAAGGTTGTTAGACGTTTACGAAAAAGGAGAAAATCTATGTCATTTTTGAGTTGGCTTATTTTGTTACCGATCATTGGAATTGTTGGAATTTTGTTTGTTCACCGAGACCGAACTCAACTTGTCCGCGTAATCGCAACCATCGTCACTGGAATTGAGCTTGTGCTCACCATAGTTCTGATGACTCGATTCAGTCTGGTTGAATCTGGCATGCAGTTTGTTGAACATGTTTTTTGGATTCCCCAGCTAGGAGTGTATTACCACGTGGGGATTGATGGAATCAGCCTCATCATGCTCCTCACCACAACGCTTCTCTCTTTTCTCGCCTGCATCGCCTCCTTTGGAATTAAGGAACGGGTTAAAGAATATTTTGTGTTGTACCTTTTACTGGTCATGGGAATGATTGGAACTTTTGTGTCGCTCGACCTTTTCCTCTTCTACATTTTCTGGGAAGTGGTGCTGGTTCCAATGTACTTTCTAATCGGGATTTGGGGTGGTGAGCGCAAGGAATATGCAGCCATCAAATTTTTTCTGTACACACTCTTCGGAAGTCTGTTCATGCTCGTTGGAATTCTTGCGCTTTACTTGACCAACACACCTCATACATTTGACATGCTTGCACTTGCGCAAGCAAATGCAAATTATTCTTTGCACTTTCAACAAATTATTTTCCTCGCTCTTTTCCTTGGTTTTGCCATTAAAGTTCCCATCTGGCCCTTTCATACCTGGCTGCCGGATGCGCACGTTGAAGCCCCAACTCCAATCAGCGTCATCCTGGCCGGCGTTCTCCTCAAAATGGGAACTTACGGCTTTTTTAGAATCGCTTACCCGATTGTGCCCCAAGGAGCGCATTGGTTCGCCCCGGCACTCGCTGTTTTAGCAGTCATCGGAATTGTCTACGGAGGTTTTGTTGCCTTCGCTCAAACTGACTTTAAAAAAATGGTGGCGTATTCAAGCGTAAGTCACATGGGATTTGTGCTGCTTGGACTCAGTGTATTTACCTCAACGGGTTTTCATGGCGCGCTGCTTCAAATGTTCACACATGGATTGATTACGGGCTGCCTGTTCTTGCTTGTTGGTGTTTTGTATGACCGCGCTCACACGCGGGACATGGATGCTTTTGGCGGGCTTTGGGCAAAGCTCCCGGTGTATGGCTCCATTCTCATTTTCTGCTCAATGGCTTCTTTGGGTCTTCCAAGCCTTGCTGGTTTTGTCAGTGAGTTCATGGTACTGCTTGGCAGTTTTCCCGTGTACCGATGGATTACCGTTATTTCTTGTATTGGAATTTTGCTCGCAGCCGCTTACCTCCTCTACATGATTCAGCGCGTATTGCTTGGAAAACAGAATCCGAAATGGGCTCAACTTAAAGACATCAGTGCGAGAGAAATTTTTACCCTGGCACCGCTTATGATTTTGATTTTACTTGTTGGAATTTACCCAAAAATTGTACTTCAACTCATGACGCCAACTCTTGAAGCATTGATTCGTTCAGTTGGCGGAACACTTTTATGAACTTAAAGCACCTATTTAACGTTCTAAAATCTACTAAGCTTGTCATCCTGAC
Organism: Candidatus Omnitrophota bacterium; assembly: GCA_023247075.1. Taxonomy (GTDB): domain Bacteria; phylum Omnitrophota; class Omnitrophia; order Omnitrophales; family Danuiimicrobiaceae; genus JAHFHD01. The sequence continues at coordinate 19,521 of JAHFHD010000033.1, forward strand.
CCCGCAGGGGGAAGGATCTAGCGAT
>JAHFHD010000112.1 GCA_023247075.1 Candidatus Omnitrophota bacterium
CGACACGTCTTGCGAGTGCGCAAAAGCGCGAGCAAAGAATCTAGCGATTGCCAGATCCTTCGTCACTTCGTTCCTCAGGATGACAGTTGACAAAATATTATTTTCCATTTTTACTTCCTTCTTAATTTTGGGTCGCTTGCGCTCAGTGTTGAAAAAGGCTTCACATAAAATAGGAGTAAAATTCCCCCTACCATCACAACGGTTCCGGAATATTTAAAAAAATTACCTGGGTCGCGTCCAACCGAAAAAACAGAAATGTCCGGCTTCCCTTGAGAAACTTGGTAGGCAGCTTGATACACTTTAAACCCGCGGTGTTTGAGCGGATGATTCATTTCAATGAGCACTTCACGCTCAATTCCGAGGCCCGGATCACGGAGCACCACTTCGCTTTTAAAACTGGCTGGGTCGTTTGTTCCGGGATTGGTGTCCATTTTAAAGTCACGGAGAAAAATTTGGAAGCCAAGCGGCATCGTCTTAAGACCATACATCAAATGGTAATGTGCATCTGGAAAATCAACGAGTGTTAATTCGCCTTGAGGAAGCCAAACCACTTTTTTCTCCCGAGACGTTTCAAATTCAATTTGAATAGCTGGCATTTGACCCAACTCTTCAGAAATTCCGGGAAGCGGCAGGAAAGATTCGTCCGCGGCTGCGTGAGAAAAAATTTGGTCAACTGTAAATTTAAAATCCATCCATCCGGTTTCAACCGATTCACCAAGCACCACAACGCCCTCCCTGATTTCACTTCCCTTTCTTGCCTGGTACCGAAGTGGCTTCTCACCTTGATCAATGAATCTCAGTTCATTTCGTCCGGCATCATCTGAGAAACCAGGTGCTGCATAAGCAATGCGTACATTTGCCCGGCTCGGCGCAAGTCCATGAACAGTTGGAAAATCAGGGAATTTGGCAAAAACAGAATGCGGCTCTGAAAAATCTTTTCCTAAAAAAAGAAGTTTGACGGCTGGATTATTCCATTCTGGCGACTGGTCGACAAGCTGATTTTCTTGAACGCGGGCATCTTTAAAAATTCCTTCAATTTTGATTTGGTAGTTGGTTCCTTTGAGCGGAACTGTTTTCCCGATGATTTCCGGCGTAAGCATCAGCTCGGCATGAGTGCCCGATTCAAAATCAAAATGAAGAACGCCCCAATCTTTTCCGGATTCTTTTTTGGGCATGACAATTGAATTGTTTGAAAATTGAATTAACGCAGGACCAAGTTCAAGCTTGTCGTGACCCGGGTCACCTAGCATAAGCCATGTGTCAACAGACGCCATCGACCCTTCAAGCGCTACATGAATCGCCGGAGGGCCGCTTGAAGCCGCGCGAATAGTGCGCGAAGGTTTTGCCTTTGGAAAATCATGGAGAAGTTTAATAGTGAACGGAGTTTGGCGGTCAGACTTGAGCGTTTGAATTCCTGACCAAGGAAACGGCTGCTTTTTTAAATCAAGGCGCCACATTTCACCTGTTTCAACTGACTTAACCTGAAGGATGGGTTCTGAAAGCGTAATGCGCGTGCCCACATTTCCTTCTTCAATTGCAAGTTGGCCATCCACACCAAATCGTTTGCTTATGAGCGACCCAGTCAAAATCAAAATAATCCCCAAATGCGTCAAAAGAAAACCCGTGTGACGTTTTTTCCAGGGCATGCGGTCAAACGCGGAGGCAAAGAGATTAAATGCGAGCAAGAGAAGCAGAAAGGAAAACCATTGTGTCCTGTAAATTAAAATCTGGGCGGTCTCTGCTCCATAAGAAGATTCGATGAAAGTCCCGGCACCAAAAATGACACCGAGTGAGAGAAGTAAAAATACTGCTAACTTAAGCGACGCAATGATTTTAAAAAAACGTGTGAACACGCGTGTGATTCCTACGCAAAAGTTGGAACTCAGTATCTCAAGCCCCAATTAAATTTTAGTAATTGTTTAGCCCTCTGAAGTCCCCATTAGTTGTCATCCTGAGCGACACGTCTTGCGAGTGCGCAAAAGCGCGAGCGAAGGATCTAGCGATTGCCAGATTCTTCAGTCCGGCCTAACGGCCTCCTTCAGAATGACAGAAAAAGAAATGAGACAGTATCTTCATAAAAGCTAAATAGACACAAATTTTAATCCTTTACCCAAGTAATTTCCGGAGTACGTACTGCAAAATTCCACCGTGTTCATAATAAGAAAGCTCTGCAGGTGTATCAATTCGAGTGAGCGCACGAAATTTTTTCTCACCCATCTTCCCCCTCACCTTTACTTCAAGCGCCATACCGGGTTTAAGACCCTCTTCAATTCCTGAAATATCGTAAACCTCGTCACCAAAAAGCCCAAGCGAAGCTGCGGTTTCACCTGAGAGAAATTGAAGAGGCAAAATTCCCATCCCAATTAAATTACTCCGGTGAATTCGTTCAAAACTTTCTGCGATGGCAGCCCGAACACCAAGGAGGCGGGGGCCTTTGGCCGCCCAGTCACGCGAAGAGCCAGTACCATATTCTTTACCCGCAATGACAATAAGCGGCACATTTTCTTTTTGATATTTCATCGCCGCATCAAAAAGAGCCATCTCTTCGGCATCCGGAAAATGCTTGGTGAATCCCCCCTCTTTTCCGGACACAAGCCGATTTTTAAATTGAACATTGGCGAATGTTCCGCGTACCATCACTTCAAAATTCCCGCGCCGAGCGCCGTAAGAATTAAAATCTTTTGGTTGAACACCGCACTCGATCAAATATTGCCCTGCCGGGCTTTGAGCGGCAATAGAACCGGCAGGAGAGATATGGTCTGTCGTCACTGAATCCCCCATCAAAGCCAGTACGCGGGCATTGCGGATATTTTGAACTGGCTCAGGTTTCCGGAGCATGGAATCAATCAGAGGCTGGCTTTTCACATAAGTGGATTTTGCGTCCCACTGAAAGGTACTGCTGGGACGAACCTGAATTGATTTCCAATCTTCTCCCCCTTCAAATACTGCAGCATATTCTTTTTGAAACATCGATGCGGTGACAGACTCAAGTGCGCTCTTAATTTCCTTTTGCGTGGGCCAAACATCTTTTAGGTAAACTGGTTTCCCAGACAAATCACTTCCAAGCGGCTCGCTGGTTAAGTCAATATTAATGGTTCCAGCAATTGCATAGGCTACGACAAGCGGAGGCGAAGCGAGGTAATTGGCGCGAACAAGCGAATTAATTCGTCCTTCAAAATTCCGATTCCCAGAAAGCACTGAGGCAGCAACCAAATGATGTTCTTTAATCGCTTTTGCGACGGAATCTGGCAATGGACCTGAATTTCCAATGCAAGTCGTACAGCCAAATCCCACCAGATTAAATTTCAGTTTTTCCAAAGCGTCGAGCACGTTCGCTTCGTGGAGATATCTCATTACCACTTTTGAGCCGGGAGCGAGACTTGTCTTGACCCATGGTTTTACCTTTAGTCCTCGCTCAACTGCTTTTTTGGCAAGCAGACCAGCTCCGAGCATGACAGCTGGATTCGATGTATTGGTACAGCTTGTAATCGCCGCAATGACAACAGAACCATGATTCATCCCGCCATCATAATGCGGCAACACTTCCGTCTTCCCTGGTGTCATCATGGACGGCAATTCTCTTTGAAATGAATTTTTCACATTCGCAAGCAATACCCGGTCCTGAGGGCGCTTGGGGCCAGCCAGACTTGGCCCTACTTTCCCAAGATCAAGCTCAAGAGAGTCTGAGTATTTCACCTGAGCTGAGCCGGAAGTTCCAAATATTCCTTGAGCTTTTGCATAAAGCTCAACGCGATTAATTATTTCTTCACTGCGACCGCTGAGTCTTAAATACCGAATGGTTTCTTCATCAATTGGAAAAAATCCCATTGTTGCACCATACTCAGGCGCCATATTGGCAATGGTCGCGCGGTCTGGAAGACTTAAAGCGGTGACGCCTTCGCCAAAAAATTCGACAAACTTTCCAACCACTCCTTTTTTGCGAAGCATCTCTGTAACTGTAAGTACCAAATCCGTTGCCGTCACCCCTTCCTTAAGTTCTCCAAATAAACGCAAGCCGACTACTTCTGGAATCAACATCGAAATGGGTTGGCCAAGCATAGCAGCTTCCGCCTCAATGCCGCCCACTCCCCAACCCAGAATACCAAGACCATTAATCATAGTAGTATGGGAATCGGTTCCGACAAGTGTGTCTGGAAATACGCTCAAGCATCCATGTTCATCTTTAACACACACGACTTGCGCCAAATGTTCCAAATTCACCTGATGAACAATGCCGGTTCCAGGCGGAACCACGCGGAAATGGCGAAATGCGTTTTGTCCCCATCTCAAAAATTCATAACGTTCTCTATTGCGCTGAAATTCAATCTGCGTATTTTTCTCAAATGCATCCGGCGTTCCAAACGCATCGACTTGCACCGAGTGGTCGATGACAAGGTCAACGGGTTCGAGCGGATTAATCAGGTCTGGGTTTCCACCCATGCGTTTCATTGCGTCCCGCATGGCAGCAAGATCAACAACGGCTGGAACACCCGTAAAATCCTGGAGAATCACGCGGGCTGGCGTAAACGCAATTTCTTTCTCGGATGGTTTGCTTGGATTCCAATTTGCGAGCGCCTCAATGTCAGCGCGGTTTACGTGAAGACCATCTTCACATCGCAAGAGATTTTCAAGAAGAATTCGAATAGAAATAGGTAGTTGCGCGGGATTTGGGAGGCCAGCTTTGCGAAGTGCGTCTAAGTGAAAAAAAACATGCTGCTTCCCGCCAATTTTAAGTTCCGAACAAGCATTAAAACTATTTAGATTTTTCTGCGACATAATGGTCATTGTACCAGAAATTATTCTTTTAATGCAGGCGAAGGTGCTTGTGGGTGCATCCTACTCCATCCAGTGTGTCATTCTGAGGCGGAGCCGAAGAATCTAGTGAACTTAGATCCTTCGCTTCGCTCAGGATGACATGAAAAACAACTGCATCAAGTGGTATGCACTCGTGCTTGTTGGAAAAATTCATGAATTGCCCCCTATGTCCAATCCTTCCAGACATTTGATTCATCTTACCTTGATTTCGTAAGTCCCCAACCCGCCCAAAAAAGAGCGAGTGAACCTGTAAAAATAAGAATTGCACCACGCTCATTGTGTCCCAAATGCCCTGTCCAAATTGTCAGAGGCATCCAAAGCAGTGCTAAAAGTTGAAATGTTCGTCCTACGTAATAAATTGATTTGCGCATTGACCCCTTAACATGATGATTATTTTTTGGGCGTGTGTTGGGAGGAATATCTTTTGTAGTTCAAATAAAGAAATCCACCGAATGAGCCAATGAGAAGCATCGGAACAAGCAGCATGAAGTAGATGCTTGCGTTGAAGCCAAGAGAAGTCCACACCTCCCCCATTTTTTCAACCGCTTCCTTGCACATTGGACAAGCGTGTAAAATGGATGAGCACGAAATCAAACAAATAAAGATCAAAGACATTAATCGAATCAATTTCATATTCGGTAGAGCATCCAGTAAATAACCACTCCTGTCACAGACACATAAAGCCAGATGGGAAATGTGATGCGCGCAATGCGTGAGTGTTTTTGAAAATTACTCCTCAACGCTTGGTAAAGCGACATCATGGCAAGTGGCGGAACGATGGTCGCGAGAATAGTATGTGAAATCAGAATTGCAAAATAAATTAACCGAATCCAGCCATGATGCCCGAAAACTGTTACGCCGTGATGTGCGTGGTAATAAAGGTAGGAAATCAAAAATAATGTGGAGGTTAAAAGCGCAAAACACATCGTGATTGCATGTGCCGTCCACGCCCGTTGCTTAATCAAAATTAATCCAAGCACAATCAGAAGACCGCTTGTCGCATTAAGGCCAGCATTAAGCGGCGGAAAAACCGTTAAGTCCACTTTAACCCTCTTTACTTTAAAGGCTTTATGTTTCTGAAAAACCTTCAATTTTACTTAATCTTTATCTTGTAATGGCAGGATTCTCAGGGTCAACTTCCCACTGCAACGGATTATTCTGTATGTATTCACGGATACGATTCAACTCATCTTCGCTACGAATAACATGTTCATAATAATTACGCTGCCAAACAGCCGCGGCGGACGTTTCGCGCAATTGATTAATTCGTTTGGCGGAAAATGTTTTGAATTGACGCACAATTTCTGACAATCCATGTCTTGTAGAAACAGCTTCTATTAGGGCAGGTTTAGAACCTGCCCCTACAAAAGTTTTATTAGTCGATATTACAATAATCCCATGAACATGATTTGGCATTACAACAAAATAATCTAACGAGATGTGATTCTCATGATTCACTAGGTCAAACCATGTGAACACCACAATTTCACCAAATCCATTTAGAATCATTTCACCATTTTTAATTTCCCCAAACAAGCATTCTCGGTTATACGAACAAATAGTAATGAAATACGCACCGGCCTGTGAATAGTCGTATCCTTGTAAACGTGCGGAACGACGATCATGATGTTTCATGATATTTTCAAATTTGGTTTTGTTAGAATAAGCGTGAAACCTGTCCCCACAACATGTTCGTAGGGGCGGGTTCTAAACCCGCCCATGCATCCATTCTACCGATTGATGTTCAAGGCATCCTTGATAATTTGTTTGATGGACGCAGGGTCTTGACTGTCATAGTAGCCGCGGATGAGCCCGCCTTTGTCCACCAGAACAAAACGGTTTGAATGCATGACTGGTTCCGCGCCAGCTGCAAGATCTTCTGCGGTTGCATCAGCCACACCAAGCTCAAACCCTCCGCTCATAAGCTCCCTTATTTTCTCTTTTTTTCCGGTGAGGAAAAACCAGCGCCCTTCTTCCGCGCCATAATGAGCAGCATATTCCTTCAGAACTTGAGGCGAATCATAATCTGGGTCGACACTAAAAGACACGAGTAAAATTCTGGAACCTTTAAGTTCCTTTTGGAATTCTGCCATTTGACCGGTGAGCAGCGGACATGCGCTTTTGCAGCGCGTGAAAATGAAACTCGCAATCCAAACTTTTCCGCGAAGATTTCCACTTTCAAATGGCTGAGCCGATTGGTCAATCAGTTCAAATTCAGGGGCTTTTGAAAAATTTGGGAAAGAAGGCTCGCAGAAACCAGAACTTGCAAATAAAAAAGACAAAACAAACCAACAACGCGTCATTGCGAGGAGCGCTTTCCGGGCATTGTGACGAAGCAATCCAGAATGGAGATTGCTTCGGGCATTGTTTGGATTGTTGCCCTCGCAATGACGTATGAGCCAAGATTTATTTTTCACTTTGGCCAACTAAAATACTTTCAAGAGCTGGCCGTAATTCTGGAAATTGAAATTGAAATCCAGCATCCATCAGTTTTTTTGGAAGTACTCGCTGCCCCTTAAGCAAAAGCTCGTCGGCCATTTCGCCCATGAGCAACTGAAGCATAAAAGCCGGAACAGGAA
>JAHFHD010000001.1 GCA_023247075.1 Candidatus Omnitrophota bacterium
CTTGTCAGATCAAGTTTATTGGCCCGCGTCCTGAAAGTGTGAGACTTGCGGGCGACAAATCGCTTGCGCGTGAGACCATGCGAAAGGCAAATGTCCCCATTATTCCAGGAAGCAAAGCGGTAATCATAGACCAGCACGAAGCATTGCGTGTTGCAAAAAAGATTGGGTATCCTGTCATCATTAAGGCGAAGTCAGGCGGCGGTGGAAAAGGAATGAAAGTGGCGCATAATGACGGCAAACTCGTCAATGCGTTTTTAACGGCTCAGTCGGAAGCTGAAGCAGCTTTTGGCGACCGGGAAGTTTATCTTGAGCATTATGTCACCAACCCGAGGCATATTGAATTTCAGATTCTTGCAGATCGTCACGGAAATACAATTCACCTTGGCGCTCGGGATTGTTCGGTTCAGCGAAGGCACCAAAAATTAATTGAAGAAGCACCTGTGCCATCATTGACGAAGCATTTACGCAAGAAAATGGGTGAGGCTGCAGTGAAGGCCGCAAAAGCATTTCAATATGAAAATGCAGGTACCATTGAATTTCTCGTGGATGAGCAAGAACGTTTTTATTTTATTGAAATCAATAGCAGACTTCAAGTAGAGCATGGAGTGACGGAACTTGTAACCGGCATTGATCTCGTCAAAGAGCAAATCCGAATTGCAGCAGGTGAAAAATTGGGCTATGGACAGGATGCCGTTAAAATTACAGGAGCAGCAATTGAATGCCGCATTAACGCCGAAGACCCGGATCAAAATTTTATGCCTTCACCTGGAAAAATACAGACACTCAGGCTGCCCGGAGGACCGAATGTGCGCGTTGACACTCATGTGTATCAGGGGTATGACATTCCCCCATATTATGATTCGATGGTAGCGAAAATACTGGTACACGGCCGTGACCGCCACGAAGCCATTCAGATCATGCTCAGAGCGCTTCGGGAAACTGAATTTGGCCCAATCAAAACAACCACCCCACTTTTCGAAAAAATTCTAAATCGTCCTAAATTTCGTCAGGGTAAAGTCAGCACTAATTTTATTGAATCGATTATGGAAGTTCCGCCGCCGAACGAACTGGTCATACGAAAAGCAGGTTAACTGGACAAGGTAGGTCTGATGCGTTTTGTTCTCGTAGTTATTTATGTTTTTGCAGTGTTCGCATTTCTAACGATGGGAAGCCTGTTTGTCATCGTGTCGCTGCACGTGCTGACGATGGAAGACGCGCTCTTAAAAGTTCAAGAGGTTTATGAAAATCCCTGGCTCACACTGCGCATGGGTGCCAGCGGAATTATGTTTCTTGTTATGGGTCTCATCTTCTCTAAAATTTTGGTGAAGGAAACATGGCCAACCAAGGACATGGTTCTTCTTGGTAAATGGGGATATGTCAGTGTTTCGACCAAAGCAATTCACGATGTGGCAAACAGATGTCTTAAAAAGTTTGATTTTATTGTGGAAAAACGAATCAAGGTCCACACAAATGGCAATCGGTTAAACATTGCAGTTCAGACAACCGTTGCCTCAAACTTAAACGTTTCTGAACTCACCGACACGGTTCAAGCTGAATTGTACCGTCGGGTCAATCTTCTATTGGGAGACGGTGTTGCGCTTGACATTGCCATCCAAGTCAGGAAAATTGTAGATCAACCCAAACCCTTGGCGACTGTACCTTCATGATTTGTAATTTGAGAAAGGAAATATTTCAATGAGCAAAAAAATTGGTATTTTAACCGGCGGTGGAGATTGTCCTGGACTGAATGCAGTCATCCGAGCGGTAGTCAAAGGCGGAATCAAAAAAGGTTGGAAATTATTAGGGTTTCGGTATGGATGGAAGGGGCTCATCGCCGGTGAATTTATGGAGCTAGACGATCAAACGGTTTCAGGAATTGTCCACCGGGGCGGAACTATTCTTGGGACATCCCGAACAAATCCGTACAAAAATCCTGGTGATGCGGAAAAGGTAAAAAACACAATTAAGAAAGAAGGAATTGATGTGATTGCTGCAATTGGAGGGGAGGACACGCTTGGCGCTGCAGCCAAACTTTCGAAGGAAGGGATTCGGATTGTGGGTGCACCCAAGACGATTGACAATGATTTGTCGTGTACTGATTTTACATTTGGTTTTGATACCGCAGTTAACATTGCGATGGAGTGTATTGACCGGCTTCACACAACGGCTGAATCACACAATCGGGTCATGGTAGTTGAAATTATGGGCCGACACGCAGGCTGGATTACCACGTACGCGGGTCTGGCAGGCGGAGCAGATGTGGTGCTCATCCCGGAGCAGCCCATCAGCCTGAATCATGTTTGTGAAGTGATTCAACGCCGCCACGAGAAAGGAAAACTCTTTAGTATTGTGGCAGTTGCTGAAGGCGCAAAATTTGAAGGAAAAGACATGGTTCTTGAGGGAAAGCTTGATCAATTTGGTCATGTCCGCTTGGGCGGCTTGGGCCAACTTTTGGGCGAAATGATTGAGAAAAAAACAGGCTATGAAACTCGCGTTACCGTTTTGGGACATATTCAGCGCGGAGGTTCACCAACTGCATTTGATCGCGTGCTGGGCACCCGATTTGGTATTGGAATGATTAAATTAATTGAAGAGGGAAAATTTGGATGTATGGTTAGTTTACAGGGAAATGAAATCGTTCCAGCACGGCTTGAAGAGGCGTCTGGCAAACTGAAACTTGTACCACAAGAGTTTATTGAGCTCTGCGAGTATTTTGAGTGAGCATGGCATCCGACGTCCTGAAACAAAATTTGGATGAGCATCAAAGTGCACTCGCAGCTACTTTTTCTGAACCCAATTTAAAATTGCTTGAAGAAATTGCGCAAGAAGTGACGCGCGCTTTTAAAAATGGACATAAAGTGCTCTTGTGCGGTAATGGCGGAAGCGCTGCCGATGCTCAGCATATTGCCGCTGAGTTTGTTGGAAGATTTAAGCGGGAGCGCAGAAGCTTGCCCGCAATTGCTTTGACAACAGACACATCCATTCTGACTGCAATCGGTAACGACTATTCCTACGAAGTTATTTTTAAGCGGCAGATTGAAGGGCTTGGACTTGCGGGTGACATTTTGATTGGGATTTCAACCAGTGGAAATTCAAAAAATGTGGTGCTTGCACTTGAGGAAGCTAAGAAAATGAAATTAAAAACAGTTGCATTTACCGGTAAGGGCGGCGGCATTCTCAAGCGTTGCGCTGACTATTGCTTTGAGGTGGAATCAGTCAAAACACCTCGTGTTCAGGAAATGCATATTACGGCGCTCCATGCGATTTCAGAACTTGTTGAAGACACTCTTTTTCCCACCTGATTCATGTCCATTCTGAAACACCCAACGCAAAAAAAAGTTCAAAATCTCGGAATCAAATTAAGACAACTCGGTAAAAAAATTGTTTTTACAAATGGCTGCTTTGATCTTCTTCATGCAGGCCATGTTACTTACCTTAAAAAAGCGAGACGTCTCGGAGATGTTCTGGTAGTTGGTTTAAATTCAGACGCTTCTGTGCGGCGGCTCAAAGGAAGCAATCGACCGCTTAATTCACTTGCTGACCGAGCTATGGTTCTGAGTGGTTTGGCGAGCGTGAATTATGTCATTGCATTTTCTGAAGGTACTCCTGAAAAATTAATTCAAACATTGAGGCCTCACGTGCTCGTAAAAGGTGCAGATTGGAAAGTGAGTGCCATTGCTGGCCGAAAAGAAGTTGAGAGTTGGGGTGGAGAAGTGCGAACCATTCCGCTTGTGAAGGGCCGCTCAACTACATCAGTTATTGAGAAAATAGCACGGATTGAACGAGAGAAATTACTAAAATAAAAATATTCAAGTCGGTGCTTTTCTTTTCCCCTCGCCCCCAACGGGGGGAGAGGGCGCAATACAAGCATGGGGTGAGGGGGATAACAGCTCACGTTTTTCACCCTCACCCCAACCCTCTCCCTCTTGAAGAGGGAGAGGGGTTAATCTGAAAAGTATAAAAATGGCACAAACGCAAAAAAAATCTGTGGGAGACAAATCAAAACGCAAAGTTTTGAGACTAATTGACGCAAACTTCAATCGCGCAAAAGAAGGTTTGCGTGTGTGTGAAGACGTGACGCGTTTTATTTTGAATGATGCCGCGCTTAGCCAAAGTTTAAGAAAATTGCGGCACGAATGTTCTTCTGCGCTTAAATTATTTCCATTTCGCTATGACGCGCTTGTCTCAATGCGCGATTCACTGCATGATGTTGGAAAGCGGAATACCGACATTACTAAGCGGCAGCGGAATTGGATGGATTTAATCATCCAGAATATGAAGCGGAGTCAGGAGAGTTTTCGGGTGCTTGAAGAAGTGAGTAAAATATTTTCAATGGAAGGCTCAAAAAAGTTCCAAACGCTTCGGTTTCGATTATATGAACTGGAAAAAAGAGTGCTTCAAAAATTTTAAATTGTATGGAATCACAGATGTTAAAGGTGATGGCGGAACAATTTTAAATCAAATCGCCAAAGCCTTTGAGGGTGGTGTGGACATTGTCCAGCTTCGTTCCAAAACTTTGATGGACGCAAGTTTGATTCGCCTTGGACTTAAAGTAAGAAAAATTGCCAATCAGTACCGCAAACTGTTCATCGTCAACGACCGAGTAGATTTGGCACTGGCAGTGGAAGCGGACGGTGTTCATCTGGGGCAAGATGACATGCCTCTTGCGTTGGCGCGGAGACTTGTACGAGCACCAATGATTTTTGGGAAATCAACTCATTCACTTCGCCAGGCGATTCAAGCAAAGCGTGAGGGAGCGGATTACATTGGGTTTGGGCCCATTTTTTCAACCCCTACAAAACTAAACTATGCACCCATTGGCTCAGGTGAAATTGAAGCAGTTCACAAGCAGATGTCTCTTCCAATTGTGTGTATTGGAGGAATCAATCAGTCAAATATTGAGCAGATTTTAGCGGCTGGAGCAAAGCGCGTCGCAGTTGTGCGGGCAATTTTTTCAGCTCCCCAGCCAAAACAAGCTGCGCACCTACTGAAGAAAATAATTGAACAGAGTAATTTCTAGAAAGGTAGATGGGTGAAATGAGCAAGTTTCCCTTAATGGTAATTGGTACGGTTGCGATTGATTCAGTCGAGACTCCTTTCGGGAAACAAGAACAGGTGTTTGGCGGGTCGGCCTCTTATTTTTCTTATGCCGCCAGTTTTTTTGTTCCTGTCAATTTAGTGGCTGTTGTGGGTGCAGATTTTCCAGATTCTTACAGAGCAATTTTAAAAGAGCGGCCGATTGGGCTCGAGCATTTGGTGGCGCTGCCCGGAAAAACATTTCACTGGAAGGGAAAATATGAAGGGGATTTAAATTCTGCGCAGACATTGGCGACGGAGCTCAATGTATTGACTGAATTTCGGCCAATGCTTGGGCCGGCCGACGAACCCAAACTTCTTTTTCTGGCTAATATTGACCCTGAGCTTCAGCTTGATGTGCTGAATCAGGTAAAACGTCCTAAGTGCCGTTTTGTTGCATGCGACACCATGAATTATTGGATTGGAACAAAGCTCCCAGTTTTGCGTACTGTTTTGAGCCGAATCAATATGCTCGTCATTAATGATGGGGAAGCCCGCCTTCTCACGGGAAGCGGCAGCCTGATTCGAAGCGCGCGAAAAATCCAGTCGATGGGTCCTGATATTGTCATAGTCAAAAAGGGTGAGCATGGAGCAATTCTGGTTCACGGAGAACAAATTTTTGTTCTCCCTGCGTACCCGCTTGAAGAAGTGTTTGATCCGACGGGAGCAGGTGACACATTTGCTGGTGGTGTGATGGGTCATCTTGCTAAGACAATGGATTTCAGCTTTGAGAATGTAAAAACAGCAATGGTGCAGGGTGCTGTAATTGCGTCATTTACGGTTGAACGTTTTGGTCTCGAGCGCTTGAGAGAATTAGGAACTCGGGAAATTGAAGAACGAATCTCCCTCTTCCGAAAAATTTGTAAGTTTTAACACGGTCATCTCCCATTTTATTTTTGCGGCCATAGTATAGTGGCAGTACATGAGCTTCCCAAGCTCTTGGTGCGGGTTCGATTCCCGCTGGCCGCTGTTTTCTTTGAAAAAATCTATGGGAAACAGCGACTGTACTGACTGCGGATTTCCTTTATTTTTAAAAGTCAGTGCTGGCCGCTCGTCTGCCTTTAGATGATTCTAAGCAGAAATTCATCAAAGACAACGGCCTGTGCTGATTGCCAATTTATTTATGATTTATGAAAATCAGCGCTGGCCGCTGTTTTCTTTTGTTACGCGAAATAACAAGAAACAGACACACAATACTTAATTTTTTAGTTAAGTATTGTGTGTGCTTGAGATTTGTTCGATTAGTTTTTTTCGCCGTCTGTAATGGAAAATCCATTGAAGCCTGGAACCCAGAAAGTGACGAGATCAATTGCGCCACTTAGTGTTCTTGTGATTGCGGTGGCAGGACCTGTCAGAGGCGCCATTGCGGTGCCAAGGCCAATCGGAGGTTGAAACAAATCGGTGAGGATGTTCGACCAACCAAATGCCACATTGTGCAGCCCGCGGAAAAGCTGAGAAGGCGCTTTGGCAAAGTAGTTGTGTGAATCTGCTCCATGTTCAATTTGTTGGTTGAGCATGGCTGCGGGATTGTATGTTTGTTGTGCAAACACAGATGCTGAACCCAGCATGACTGAAACAACGAGAAACAACGTAAAAAACTTCTTCATACTTCCTCCCTGTGGTGAGTAAAACGAGCTTGGTTGTTCATCTTGGTTTATTTGAGTAAATTGTTCTCGGTAGAAGGCGTCTTGTCAAATAAATGGAGCATCTATTTTAGATTCGGAAATGGGAGCATCTTTTTAAAATGTTAAAATAATTCAAAAGTGAAGAGGTGTTACTCTGTGAGAATGACTAAAGCCGCCATTTTTTGAAATAACCTTAAAAATTGAAAAGTGTTGATCTAAATTAGTCTGTCACTGTAAAATGACCCATGCTCACGCAGCTTCACATTGAGAATTTCGCCTTAATCCGCAAACTTTCCCTCGAATTTTCCTCAGCATTAAATGTTCTTACCGGTGAAACCGGTGCCGGTAAATCCATTTTAATTGACAGTCTCCGATTTGCCTTGGGTGAACGTGTCAATTTGACAGGCGTGCATGACAAAGGTGTGCGGACACGTGTTGAGGCTGCATTTGAAGTAGACATTAAAAAACTAAAATCAAATGAACTTTTAGAACCTTTCCTTGAAGATGGAGAGAATTTGCTTGTGCTCAGGCGTGAGCTTGAAGACGGTAAGACCAAGTGCTGGGTGAACGGACGAATTACAACGGTGTCAACTCTTCGAGATATTGGCGTGAGCCTTGTTGACATTCATGGTCAATATGATCATCAGTTGCTTCTCGATGCACATTCCCATCTCGGCTTGATTGATCTTTTAGCTAAAGTGGATTCTGTGAAGGCAAAATACGTGGCACTCTACGAAACATATGCAAGTTTGAAAGCGAAGCTTGATGAAGTGCTTCTGCTTGAAGAAGACAAAACACGCGAACTTGATCTTCTTAAATATCAAGTGGATGAAATTGAACGTGCCAATATTGATGGCTTTGATGAAGAAGCCCTCATTACAGAAAAAATGCGGCTTGCAAATTCAGAGAAGCTCCATGAGCTCGTTAAAAAAGTGCTTGATCCCTTAGACAGCGGCGAACCGTCCACATCAGAACTCTTTGCAAGTGCCATGCGGCCAGTAAAAGATTTAGTCAGGCTCGATCCTTCGCTTGAAGAGTTAATTCAAAAAAAACTTGAAGATTCTCAAAGTATTCTTGAAGACGCTATTTCTGCTCTTCGCAATTATGAAGAAGAGTTGACGTTTGACCCTGAGCGTCTTGATGAAATCCAAAGCCAGCTCCGAGCCTTTGAGCTTCTTAAGAAAAAGTACGGAACTAACCTCGATGAAATCCTTGAGTTCCTCACACGTTCGAAGAAAAAATATGAGGAACTTGCAAATTCTGAAAATACAAAGCAGGAACTTGTAAATCAAATCGCGAGGATCCGTCCCAAACTTGAAACTATTGCGCAAGAACTCACAACAAAGCGTAAGCACGCTGCTAAATTGCTAAAGAGTCATATTGAAACTGAACTAAAGGATTTGAACATCCCAAAGGCGAACTTTGAAGTTCAATTTGAGAAGTGTGACGATTTTTCTGGCGAAGGCGGTGACAAAATAGAATTTATGATTAGTTTAAATCAAGGGGAACAGCCGCTTCCGCTTGCGAAAATTATTTCAGGAGGTGAAGCGTCTCGGGTGATGCTTGCCATGAAAAAGGCACTTATTGAAGTCGACCCCATCTCCACGCTTATTTTTGATGAAATCGATGCCAATATTGGCGGTCGGCTGGGTTCTGTAACAGGCACGAAGTTAAAGGAAATATCAAAACTGAGGCAGGTTCTGCTCATCACCCATCTTCCTCAGATTGCAGCTTTTGCAGATTGCCACATTAAAGTCACAAAACGCGTCCAAGCAGCAAAGACAGAAGTTACGTGTGATGTACTTGAAAAGGATGAAAAAGTTCGTGAGCTTGCGCAAATGATGAGCGGAAAAAAAGAAACAGACATTTCCCGTGAGCATGCTCGCGAAATGCTTGAAAAAGTTTCCAGTAAAGCTTGATCAATGAGCATACAATTCACACCCTCCCAAACAGAAGGATTCACTGCCCTTCTTAATTCTCACGAAAATATTTTTCTCACCGGCGGGCCTGGTACAGGAAAAAGCTTTTTAATCCGGGAGTTCTTGCGTGAATGTCCGGGACATGTTCCGGTTGTGGCAAGTACGGGTGCTGCAGCTATTTTAATTGGTGGGCGCACGTTTCACAGTTTCTTTGGGCTTGGAATTATGCAAGGCGGCCGGCAAGTTGTGGTCGAAAAAGCTTTAAAAAATAAACGGCTGCGTAAAAGATTAAAAGAAACCATCACACTTGTCATTGATGAGGTTTCTATGCTTTCAGGGGAGACCTTGGATTGCGCAGAACATATTGCAAGAGCTGTAAAAAAATCTACTTTGCCTTGGGGTGGCATTCGAATCATTGCTGTGGGGGATTTTGCACAGCTTCCGCCGATTTCTCAAGGAATGGAAAAGGAATGGTGTTTTTTGTCGGAGACTTGGACACGCTCACGTTTTAAGAAAGTTGTTTTACGCGAAGTTAAACGCACCGAAGACAAACCATTTCTTGATGTTCTTGAAGACATTCGTTGGGGGAAAAATTCTGAGCGAGTAACCTCGTTTTTAAATGAAAGACTCGTTTCTAGTGAAGAGGTTGAAACAGACGTGCCGCATGTTTTTCCCCGTCGCGCACAAACCGACGCATTTAATCGGGCGCGTCTCAATGAGATTGGATTTAAATCACGTTTTTATGAAACTGAGTATGGCGGTAAAGAAATTTACATCGAAAGACTTAAGCGTGACGCACCCATCCCACCAGTTTTAGAATTAAAAGAAAGTGCGCTTGTGATGTTTCGTATGAATGACCCTAAACAGCGTTACGTCAATGGTACGGTGGGTACTATTGAAGAATTGGAAGACGAATGTTTGCTTGTGCGGGTAAAAGATAAGGTGATTGAAATTGAACCATTTACATTCACAATTATGGATGACGAAGGTAAAGAAGCTGCTTTTGCAAGTAACTTCCCCATCACTTTGGCCTATGCGAGCACAATTCACAAAGTACAGGGAACAACGCTTGAGCGGTGTCACATTAGTTTGAGGGCTTTGTGGGAGCCGGGGCAAGCCTATGTGGCGCTCAGTCGCGCGCGAAGTGGCGATGGAATTACACTGATGGACTGGGACGCGAGTTCGATTCGAGCCGATTCAGCGGTTCAAAAGTTTTACGAAGAAGAAGTTCTAGTTTGATTTAAGATTTGGATGGAGAATATCTCCAATGCCACGGCTCAAAGGTGGTGGTCCAGTTCCCGCGTGGAAATGACAATTTAAACCCAAACTTTTGAGCATTTTGCTTTAACCACTTGTATTCCCGAAGCCTCTCAAAATCTTCCGCTGTTTGTTCAAAATCAGAGTCTCCATTGATTCCACCTTCGCTAATAAAATCAATTGCTTGACGGTTTGAGTCGCCGTGTTCACTGTGTCCGGGCAGCGCAACCCATTTTCTGGTTTCACTGAGCGAGTCATGATGTTTAGGCATGTAATACAAAAATGTGTAAAGCTGGTAAGCGGGTGAACGGTAGCCTGAGTCGACCCACAGTCTTTTTCCTAAGTCCTGTTTCATCGCAGCCATCATTTGTTCATAGGCTTCATAAACTTTACTTGGCAAATATTGAGTGTCTAAAGTTTCGGACTGACCATGACGGAGAATTTTCTGACCAGCAATACGTTTGAGTGGTATGGACTTGTCAAAATCTTTTTTTGAAGGTTTGATTTTGCGCACACGGTCTAGAAAACCCTGAGCTTCGGAATCAAGCCCCTTGTAAAGCTCCTCAAATGTTATAAGCGGAGCAGTTGAATCTTTTTTGCGTGCTGGCACCCAGGTTTCCCAGTGCGCAAGTGTTCGGTCCAGCGTGGATTGGTCTTTTTCCGAAAGCTTGTCCCATTTTCTGCTAAAAATGACAAACAAAACTCCCAAAATTAAAATGAGAAATAATAAAGCAAATTTTTTCATGGTGCCGATGGAATAACACTTTGACAGAATACGCCATAATGGTCTGAGGCATAAACTTCACTAATTTTAATTTGATTAAATACCACATCACAAGTGAGAATTTTTCTCTCATTTAGAAAAGATGAGTTCGCAAATAGGTAATCAATTCTTCGGTCTTGAAATTTAATGCTATGACCTTGAATGAATGGATTTACATTGTCCCATGTGACACCTGCTTCTTTAGGATGAAGCAACTCAAATAAGTCAATGAATCCGGATTTGAGCATCAGTTGAATGGAGGGGCTTGTGGAAACATCATTTAAGTCGCCACCAACTATTTGAGCACCAGAGTAGGAATGGAGTATATTCAAGAGATCTTGAACCTGATGCTCCCGAGTCGACTCATCTTCAGTTTTCCATGAAAGATGGGTATTGGCAATTTGGTACCAGGTTTGACCGATTTTTATTTTACAGATTAAGACACCGCGTGCGGAAGTCTCAAGCTTTGATTGAGTGGGGAAAAGGATGGACTCATGTGTGTGGATTGGAAAGCGTGACAGGATGGCAAGTTGAGGGGCGGGGAAGAAGGCATAATGCGTGAAATTGATTTTCTGGATGAGCAACTGGATTAATTCCTCGTCCACAACTTCCTCAAGGAGCAGGACATCAGCTTTGATTGTGGTCAATTCCCACAAGAAAATGTTCCAGCGCAATTCGTACGGGCCATATTTGCCCCAGGTGTTTAGCGTGAGAATGTTGAAGGTGTTCATGAGTTTTAGATTTTTAAATTTTACCACATACCCAAAATCCTGCCGCATTAGATTTTGTGACAAAAAAGACTGTGTTCACAATTTAATATCTGCTAAACTACGTTCGCTTGAAGCTCAGTTTTCTATTTGGTAACATTTGGAACAGATTAAGGGAGCTATTTACATCATACGGACTTTTTAGATTAATTTTTTTCACACACCCAGCTTCTGCATCGAATAGCTTCACAACCATAACATACAAAAAGACAATCGCGATGAATTCTGCGTTGAGAGGAATCGCTTTCTTTGGCCGGCGAACATTGCTGGACCAAATTGAGAAGCGACTCACTGCTTTTGATCAGGGATTCCGTCAAAATGTTTGCATTCTAGGTCCAAGAGGAATTGGAAAGAGCGCGCTTCTGGCGCATCTTCAAGCGAATGCTCACACCCAAGGTTTTTTAACCATCTCGATTTCCTGCCAACCTTTTGACACCATTTACAATTTATCAAGACGTTGGATGTTTGAAATTCTTTATGGCGCTTACCGCAGACTAGTTGCAGAGCTGCTGCCCGAAAGTTACCACACTTTGTTCTGCGCACTGAAGCCAGTTATTCCCAAAACCCTTTCCCGAATGAAATTAATTCGCCATGCTGCGAAGGAAAATCGTTCCGCACAAATTTGGCGAGATTTACTTGGACTCACAAGCGTTTTAAGCGCCGAATGCGGAATTAAGATTTTGCTTCTTGTCGATGATTTTGATTTTCTAGGGGATTTGGTCACTGAAGATCCTTATGGGACTTTTGGACGTGAGATGATGCTCCAGAAAGAAACCATGTACCTTATTTCTGGTTCAAACAGTTTGACGAGCCGGGTTATTTTGAGTGAGCGTCTTTCACTTCTATTCGGAAATTTTGAAATTGTAATGCTTCCTAAACTTAATTTTGAAGAAGCAGGAGAATTAATTTGTGATTCTCGCTTTAAAGCTCTGCTGCTTGAAGCACCACATCAGAATTTCTTAATTCGCCTTACAGATGGGCACCCTTATTATTTACGTTTGATTTTAGAGCGGCTTCAATTGAATGTTTTGACAGACAAGGAGAGACTTACCGCGCAAAATTTAATTGTTTGCGCGCTTCACGATGAATTGTGGGATTCTCATGGAATGCTCCACCAATACTTCACGCGATTGATTGGGGGGCTTTCTCAAGGCCGTATTGGGAGAATTGTTTCGGATGTGTTAATTGGGATTTCACTTGGTCATAAGAAAATTTCAGATTTGTCCAGTTTTGCCCGGCATGGAACAAGGGACATTAAAAAAGCACTTGAGCGATTGATGCAAAGTGAAATGCTTGAACGACACGGTTCACTGCATGTTTTGGTTGACCCGCTACTAAAGTTTTGGCTTGCGAAAGTTTATTACCGGGAACGATTTATGCCAGCCCATGCTTTTGAAGCGAGCGCAGAAAACTTTGACCGGGATGTTGTGATGGAAATCAAAAAATCAATTGCAGCCGACCATGAAGAGCTTCCAAAGCGCGTGGAACTTTTATTCAGGCAATTTCAGGATGAACTCGTTGCGTTTGGTGAGTACAAGCTTCGTTGCCCCACTTTCCTTGAAGTCAGTTCAAGGCCTAATAACGGACGTGTTTTTCCTGTTTACGGTAAGAGCCAGACGAGACGGTGGCTTTGTCAAATTGTGATTCATCCGGTCACAGAAGAGGACATCCGTACATTTCTCAATGATCTTGGCAAACTAAATGGGTCAGTTCACACCAAAGTGATTGTGGGTCTTCGGGGGATTGATTTAAATGCAAAACTGCTTGCACAAGAAGAAAAAATCCAGTACTTTGATCTCGTTTATTTTAATTTTCTCATGAGCATATTTGACCAACCGAAGATTATTTTGTGAGGCGACTCCTTCTGCTATGACCGAACGGCTTTGGGCGCCTTGGCGAAAAGCATACATTTTGGGCAAGAAGTCAAAAAAGTGTTTTGCTTGTGTTGCTGTGAGAACGAAAAACACCCGTAAAACCTACCTTCTTGAGCATTCACAGTTTAGTTTTTCAATCCTCAATATTTTTCCTTACAACAATGGACATGTACTTGTCCTTCCCAAAAAACATGTGGGCGAACTGCATCAACTTTCAGATTCAGAGTTGCTTGACTTATGGAAACTGGTGAATCGGACGATGCTTTGTGTGCAACGCGAAATGAAACCGCACGGATTCAATATTGGATTAAACCTTGGCAAGGCTGCAGGTGCGGGACTTCCCGGCCACGTGCATGTTCACATTGTCCCCAGATGGAAAGGGGACGCGAATTTTATGCCAGTAGTTGGCAAGACAAAGGTCATTTCTGAGTCGCTTGATTCTTTGCATGAGAAATTAAGGAAGGGTAGTCAAAAAAAATGAAGAAGCAGCGTCCAAAAGTTTTGCGGGAACATTTCGAACAAAGCGAAGACGAGCGTCTTGCTTCATACGCAGTAAAAAGCGGGGAATCAAGAGGACGGGTATTTAAAGAACCTGAGCATGTTTTTCGCACCGCATTCCAGCGGGACAGAGACCGGATTGTTTACTCCACTGCTTTTCGGCGGCTTGAATACAAGACACAGGTGTTCGTTAATCATGAGGGAGATCATTACCGGACGCGTCTGACTCATACGGTAGAAATGACATTGATTGCCCGAACGGTTGGCCGCGCACTTCGGTTGAATGAAGATTTAATTGAAGCGGTTGCGCTGGCGCATGATCTTGGTCATGGGCCATTTGGTCATGCGGGTGAAGCGGCGCTCGCGCGGCTCATGAAAGATCACGGAGGGTTTGAGCACAATCAACAATGTTTGCGGCTGGTCGAAGAACTCGAGGAGAGTTATTCTAATTTTCCCGGACTTAATTTAACTTCTGAAGTAAGAGAAGGCCTCAAGAAACACGACCACAGTCAAGTCCGCTCCCTTGAGGCGGATGTGGTGGATGTGGCGGATTCGATTGCGTACAATTGTCATGATTTGGATGACGGACTGAGAGCTGGCTTGCTTGATTTAGAAACAACCAGAAGCAGCATTTCAATTTGGAATCACATCCTAGGAGATATTGAACGCAAATACCGGTCACTTCCCCAAAATATAAAAATTAAGACTGCCATCCGGTTCATGATGAATCAACTTGTCATGGATTTGATTGAACAAACAGAGCAAAACATCAAGAAATTTAAAATTCATAGCTGTAAAGATGCCGCAAGTCACAAAGGACATCTCGCTTCTTTTTCTCCGCCATTCTCAGGCCTGATGCGCGAGCTCAAACAATTTCTCCAAGTCAATTTGTATGAACATTACCGCGTGGTACGGATGACCGAAAAAGGTCAGCGGTTTATTCAGGAGATTTTTGAAGTGTATGTGGACAAGCCAAAACAGCTTCCACCGCAAGTGCTTGAACGCAAAAAAAAGTATGGGCTCGAGCGTTGTGTGTGTGACTACATCGCGGGCATGACTGACCGGTTTGCGCTTGATGAACGTCAACGTTTGTTTTCTCCCTATGAACGAGTTTAATCGAATGAAGATTTTGAATTTGAACCTGAGTAAAGTTTGACCTAATGAAAATCAAAACACAGTCAGCAATAGAAAAATACTTATTTACGAGTCCTACGTGGAAAGAAGGTTTTAGGGAATTTGCTTCCTGCCTTCGGCACTCAACCGCACTTTTTTATTTTTGGCAAGATGGTGAGCAGAAAATAATTTATGTGAATTCAAGCGGCAAACATTTGTCTGTCCATCAGCCGCCACGGAAAGAAGCGCTTTTAGTGAAGCGGCTTAAAATTAATTTTGAAATAAGTGGTGAAAATTCAAAGCACTTGGAAAATTGTCCAAAATTGGTCGAACAAGGCGCTCAAGAATGCTCGATTCTGTTTGCGCTTGAGTATTTGGGGAGATTTAAAGGTTATGTGATTTTATTTGGAATGATTCATAAAAGAACACTGCTTGCCCGTGAAATCAAATTATTCAATCATTTCCTGCAAGCGGAAATTGCGCTTGCATACCGAACTCTTGAGCTGCAAAATTTTTATGAAACGGTTCATCCTAGGGCACTTGCGCTTTCAACCATTCATTCAGTTCACAGGGCAATGGCGATGTCAAGCGGACTCGATGAACTTTTGCCGCGGGTTGGGCGATTGTGTGCCCAGGTGCTTAAAGCAAAACGATGTGACGTGTATTTGTTTGACCGTGACCGTAAATTCCTTGAGCTTAAGTTTTCATTGGGCGACCGTAAGGACCGGAAAAAGCGAGTTAAGTCAGGGTATGGCATTGAAGGTCATGTTGGCGAAACCGCGGAGTTTCATCTTTCAAGCAACTGCGTCTGCGTTCCATTTATTGAGGATGATGTAGTTGGGGTTGTCTCGCTCCGCGAGAAAATTGACTGCACCGCATTTTCACGAACCGACATGGAAATTTTAAAAACGTTAACCGAGCAGGCTGTGGTTGCAATTAAGAATGCTTTGCTGTTTGAGGAGACCGAGCGCTTGACCGTGAACAGCATCAAAACGATTAATGAACTCTTGGAATTAAGTTTTTCAGGGGACAATGTCCATCTTCCGCTTTTTGGAGAGATTACTCTGCGTATTGGACGTGATTTGGGTTTGAGTGAGGATGAGCTGACCAATTTACATCGAGCTACTTTCTTGATTGACGCGGGTCACTTGGGAACTCCAGGACACATTCTCAAGAAAAGCGACCGGCTAACAGATGTTGAATATGAAGAAGTCAAACAACATCCACTGAAGGGAGCTGCTATTTTGGAACAAATTGGGTCGCTCAAACCTGTGATTCCAACTATTTTGCATCATCATGAGCGTTATGATGGAAATGGTTACCCGAGCAAATTAAAAGGGGAAGAAATTCCAATTGGCGGACGCATTGTTGCTGTGGTAGATTCTTTTACCGCGATGTTGTCAAAAAGGCCTTACCGGAAGATATTAGGTCTTGAGGTAGCAATTGAAGAGATTCGTCAAAACTCAGGCAGTCAATTTGACCCAAAAGTGGTTGAGAGTTTCCTCAAAGTGATTCGAGATCATGAGATTGCGTCAAAAATCAAGGACATTCAACTCCGGTACGCCCAAGGGTGAGAGAAGAAAGATGAGGAATTTTGAATGGATGAGATGAATATGCCTCAACCGGTAGCAAAAGTTAAAATTGAGAAACCAACCGAGAGTGATGTTTCAGTGGTGTATGGTGTGCTGGTTTTTTTGTCGTTTTGTTTGATTGCATTTACGCTTTGGATTTTGATTCTTGAATGGACAGGAAGTCCACTTCCTATTTTTCTGCGCCTTTTGTTTCCATTGTGAAGCGAATCTTGGTGGTTGGAGTTCTGGTATTGCTCCTTGCGCTTCCGCTTTGTGTCAATCAACTTGTCCTGTGGCGTGTGGCTCAATCCCTTAAAATTTCTTTTCACCGAAATACCCGCTCCTTTTTTCCAGGTCGTCTTGATTTTCCAAATGCATCTCTAAGTTGGCGTGACCGCTTGAATGTTCTTTCTGGGCATCTGACGGTAATTTATTCCATTCCATTTATTTGGAGTGGAAAAGGCTCTTTTCATCTTAAGGGAGAAAATTTGCGTGTTTCGTTTGGCCACGATCTTGAGTCATTTACTGGAAGCAAAGAAGTGACGATAAATCATGCAACGGCGACACTTTTACTGACGCGCCCGGGCGAGTTTCATTTAGAAAATCTGTCAATTGATTCTGATACTCTTGGATTTAAAATGGGAACTAAGAAAATTTAATGAAAACGAAAAGTAGAGTTTATGAAATTGCTGGCTGATTTAGTTGCAAAAATTCCGCTGCGAACCATTGACCCCCAATTTGCAGAAAAATATGTAAGCGGGATTTCAATTGATTCCCGTACAGTTCAAAAGGGAGACCTTTTTATTGCGCTGAAGGGCCGCGAGTGTGACGGCCTTTTATTTGTTAAGGAGGCAGTGCATCGGGGGGCTTGCGCTGTTATTTCTGAAACAGGAAATCAGGATTCTCTTAAGCAATCTATTCCCCATCTGAGTGTACCTAATTCCCGCCAGGCATTTTCGGAAATTGCACAGGCGTTTTACAATTACCCAGCAAGAAAATTGACATTCTCAGGTGTCACAGGAACCAATGGAAAAACAACTTCCACTTTTTTAATTCATCACCTTTTGTCGCAGCAGAATCCCTGCGGCCTTGTAGGTTCTATTTCATATTGGGATGGCAAAGAGGAAACAGAATCACATCACACTACCCCAGATGCACTTCATTTAAATCAGCTCTTTGTCCGTATGATTCAAAATCAGGTCACTCATTGTGTGATGGAAGTGTCGTCTCACGGGCTTGACCAGGAACGAGTGTTTGGAATTCAATTTTCTTCTGCGGTATTCACGAATTTAACTCAAGATCATCTCGACTACCATCACAACATGGAAACTTATTACGCTGCGAAAAAGAAATTATTTGTACAGCAGCCCGCTCCCAAACATTCAATCATTAATTTAGACGATGCTTTCGGGCGGCGTCTTGAAAGCGAACTACCGAAAGATGGCACCGTATGGACTTATGGTTTTGGGGAAGATGTAGATTTTCGCGCAACGAATGTTGAAATTGGATTCAAACAGGTGCGCTTTACACTTGAATTTGAAAGTAGGGATTATTTAGTAGAAGCAAACCTTGGTCTTGGATTTAATGTGTACAATATTCTAGGCAGTCTTGCAGCTGTTTATTCAATGGGAGTTCCGCTTGAGGAGGCGCTTGCGCGTCTCAAAAGTTTTCAGGGAGTTCGCGGCCGCCTCGAACGGGTTTCGGAGGCGCGTGGAATCTCTGTTTTTGTTGATTATGCACATACACCTGATGCGATGGAACGCGTACTTTCCTCAATGCGCAAATTGACAAACAAACGTATTTTGTCCGTATTTGGCTGTGGCGGTGAGCGTGACCGGGACAAAAGACCAAAGATGGCAAAAATCGCTTGTCAATACTCGGACATTGTGCTGGTGACAACTGACAACCCGAGAAGAGAAAGTCAGGGCCAAATCTTCTCAGACATTTTTAAGGGAATCGACACAAATACCACTTCTGCGGAAGTGTTGAGAATTGAAGACCGAGCTGAAGCCATTGAGTGTGCGCTTCAAATTGCACAATTTGGTGACATTGTTTTAATTTTTGGAAAGGGCCATGAAGCATACCAAATCATTGGGAATGAAAAGAAAGATTTTAGCGACCAGGAAGTGGTTCGAGCTTTTGAGAGGAAAAAATGTTTAGTCTCAGGGAAATTGCGGAGCTTTGCGACGGGAAGATTGTAGCAAAAGATTCTGATGTTTTGTTGACAGGTTTTGCAATTGACAGCCGTGAAGTGCGTGCTGGCGATTTATTTGTTGCTTTTCAAGGGGCACATGTTGACGGGCATGATTTCATCCATGTGGCATTTAGAAATGGTGCAAGAGCAGCCCTTGTCGAACATGAAATTCCCGGTGTTTTCCCGCTGGTTGTGGTGCCTCATGTTTTGACTGCTTTACAAAATCTTGCTCGAACTCACCGAAAAAGTTTTAACCTGCCTGTTGTTTGTGTGACGGGTAGTTGTGGAAAAACAACTACGAAAGAATGCTTGGGTATTGCTTTATCAAGGGCATTTCGAGTCCGCACTGGATTTCGCAATTGGAACAATGAACTTGGTGTTCCGTTAAATCTACTGAATCTGAAGCGAGATGATGAATGTCTCGTGCTTGAACTTGGTGCTGGTAAGGCTGGTGACATTGCTTTTCTTGCGGATTTGGCAAAGCCGAATGTGGGCGTGCTCACGGGTGTTCATCCGGTTCATCTGAATGGTTTTTCAAATTTGGATGGAGTGTATGAGGGCAAGCTTGAACTTGCCGATGAAGTGAATCGAAATGGCGGCATGATGATTGTGAATGGAGATGATCCTGAGCTTGTGAACCGAATGAAACTCAGAGGCGGTACTTTTTTGACTTATGGAAAAAATAAATCCTGTAATTTCTTTCTCTCGAACTTATTAATTGAAGATGGTGTCATTTCTTTTCAGGTCAATCAAAAACATTGTTTTCGTCTGCGCGGTTACGGCGAGTTTAATGCCATGAACGCATTGGCCGCGATTGCGGCGGCAGCTTATTATAAAATTGATTTGGATGAGTTAAGCAAACTTTGGTGCGCACTTCCCACAATCGAGAAGCGCTTCCAGAGAACCTTGTTGCATGGTTTTGATATTGAGCTCATTGATGATTCGTACAATGCCAATCCTTATTCCGTTCAGGAAGCTTTTTCTTCTTTCTTAAATGTGTCCCGTGGTCGCAGGAGAATTGTGGTGTTTGGCGACATGCTTGAGTTGGGCACGGATTCACTACGCTACCATGAGGACGTAGGAAGGATGATTGCGAAGTCTGATGTAACGATGCTCATTGGTGTGGGGGAGATGGCAGCTCACGCAGTAACGATTTACCAAAACAGTGTGTCAGAAAGTTCTGGAATTCAAGTCATGTCTGTTCGGGAAGCGGCTTCGGTTCTGCTTCCTCAACTTTTAGCAGGAGATTCTGTTTTAATCAAGGGGTCGCATGGAACACATTTATTTGAATTGAAATCTTTATTAGAAAAGGGAATAGTTGCGCCTGCCGCAATTTAATTTAGTTCAATTTTATGTTTTACCACTTTCTTTTTCCACTCCGCGAGCAATGGTTTTTTTTCAATCTCTTCAAGTACATCACACTTCGGACGGTTGGTGCAAGCGTGACTGCATTTCTCGTATGTGTTGTGCTAGGCCCATGGATTACCAAGCTGCTCAGCCGGCTTGATGCTCGCACCCATGTTTCGCGGGAGCATGCGAGCCAGATTCACACATTTTATGCCGCAAAAAAAACAGTTCCAACCATGGGCGGAGTACTCATTCTCTTAAGTCTTGTGTCATCTAATTTGCTTTGGGGGAATTTAAGCAGCCGGTATTTGTGGTGGCCGCTTGGTGTGGTGGTGTGGTTTGGTGCCATTGGATTTGTTGATGACTGGATGAAGCTCAAGTCGGCAAGTTCACGTGGCCTTTCAGGACGAATCAAGTTTTTTGGACAATTGATTTTGGGAGTAGTGGTTGGAGGATGTCTTTATTTGGACCCTGAGTTTTCAAAGAATCTTTATGTGCCATTTTTTAAAAACACAGTCATTACTCTCGGAATATGGTTTGTTCCATTTGTGGTTTTGGTACTTTCCGGAAGTTCAAACGCGTTGAATTTGACCGACGGCCTTGACGGGCTCGCGGTTGGTTGCCTTTCCTTCGCTGCTGGTGCTTTTTCAATTCTTTCATATATTGCAGGCCGTTCAGACTTTGCGTTTTATCTTGGCATGCCGCATATTTCAGGCGCAGGGGAATTAACGGTTTTTTGCGCATCACTGGTTGGCGCTTCAATCGGATTTCTTTGGTACAACGCCTACCCTGCAACCATTATGATGGGGGACACTGGGTCGCTTTCGCTCGGCGGCGCTCTTGGATTCGTTGCAATTATGATTAAGAATGAGTTGACGCTTTTAATTGTGGGCGGAGTTTTTGTTTGGGAAGCTTGTTCCGTGATGATTCAGGTTGTGTCGTTCCGTTTGTTCAAACGGCGGGTTTTTTTAATGTCACCGTTCCATCACCATCTTCAATTAAAAGGATGGCCGGAATCAAAGGTAACTATTCGATTGTGGATTGTGGCGTTTATTCTCGCGTTAATTGGGCTCGGAACCATTAAGTTGAGGTAATTAATTGTGGAGTTGAAAGGTAAAAACGTTACGGTTTTGGGTGCAGGTGAAAGCGGACTTTCAAGTGTGCGGCTGCTTGTGTCGAAAGGCGCTCATGTGTTTCTAAGTGAATTTCAGGATGCGAAGAAATTTAATGAGGAGGTGAATAGTCTTAAGGAAATGGGGATTGATTTTGAATTTGGTGGACATGATTTAAATCAAATTAAGAAATCGGATTTGATTGTCATCTCGCCAGGCATTCCACCCAGTTCAATTGTCCACCAAGAAATTTTGAAAGAAAATTTACCTGTTTGGAGCGAGATTGAACTTGCCTACCAATTTGTCAAAGATCATCCAATTATTGCGATTACTGGAACCAATGGTAAGACGACAGTGACAACGCTTGTGAAAAATGTTTTGACTCAAGCAGGCAAGCGCGTGGCGTGTTGCGGAAACATTGGAAATTCGCTTGCCCGCGAAGTGGAGCATATTGAGCCAGGAGCAGTCATTGTTTTGGAGATTAGCTCATTTCAATTGTTTCATACGATTCAATTCCATCCTTCTATGGGTGTTCTTCTTAATTTGAGCGTGAATCACTTAGATTGGCATCCAACCTTTGAACATTATGCTGCCTGTAAACTTAATTTATTCAAGAATCAAACATCATCTGAAGTAGCAGTTTTAAACGGCTCTGATTTGGAAGTGATGAAGCTCGCGCCGCAAATTCATTCCCAGAAGTTTTATTTTGGAATGGAAAGTGAATGTGACAATCCCAATTTTTCAGCGGTGCGAATGGTGGCGGAAAGAATGGGTGTTGACCCCGATTTAACCAATTCCGTTCTGTCATCTTTCTGCGGGATTGAGCATCGCTTAGAAGATGTAGGATTCGTTCGTAATATTCGATTTATTAATGACTCAAAATCAACCACGATTGCTTCGCTTAAGTGGGCGCTTGAACGGATGCCTGAGGGCGTTGTGTTGATTGTAGGTGGGCGTCACAAAGGCGGGGATTTCAGCGTGTTGCGTGACGTGATGAAAAAAAAGGCAAGTGCATTAATTGCAATTGGTGAATGTAAAGATAAATTGATGGAGACATTTAAAAATGACATTCCCGTCTCCGCCGCAGCAAGTCTTAACGATGCAATTTCTGAGGCGTATGAATTGCAAGGGTCTTCTAAAACCGTTTTGTTTTCGCCGGCATGTGCCAGTTTTGATATGTTTCGCAATTATGAGGACCGAGGCCACAAGTTTAAGGCTTTGGTTGACGACTTAAGACTTCATCATCTTCCGCCAGTTTTGCTGTGACCCAAAATTCTAAAGCGCTTGTTCTTGTCATGTACACCCTGATTGCAATTGGGGTCATCATGATTTACAGCGCAAGCGCGGTCTATGCATCCACTTATTATCAAAGCCCTGCTCATTTTCTCTGGCGGCATCTAATTTCTGTCCTGATTGGCTCGATTGCGTTCCTATTTTTTATGAGTGTGGACCCAAATTTACTCAGGAAATATTCCCGCTTTCTAATCACCATTTCTATTTTCATGCTCATACTCGTATTCGTTCCATTTATTGGTCGAAGCGCAGGGGGAGCAAGAAGATGGGTTCAACTCGCTTTTTTAAACTTTCAGCCCGTGGAATATGCGAAGCTTGCTTTGTGTGTTTACCTTTCTGACTATTTAGCAAGAAAGCAGGTAGTGATTTCAAGTGGGTCTATTTTTATTTTTCTGGCGCCGTTCGCTATTTGCGCTGCCATGGGGCTTCTCACGCTGGCTCAGCCGGATCTTGGTTCCTGCGCATTTATGATGTCTATGGCAGCACTTCTTTTTTTTCTTGCCGGCATTCGTCCAGTTTTTGTTATTGCGGCTGCCATAATGGCGGTAAGCGCGCTTGTGTTCTTAATTATGGCCGCTCCCTACCGAATGAGTCGAATTGCCGCTTATTTAAATCCGTGGAGCGACCCGCAGGGCAGTGGATTTCAAATCATTCAATCATTTTTGGCGTTTGGACTTGGAGGCATTCAAGGTGCGGGGCTAGGACAAAGCACGCAAAAATTATTTTATCTTCCCCAAAGCCACACCGATTTTATTTTTTCAATTATTGGTGAGGAATTGGGTTTACTAGGTTCGTGCACGGTTGTGGCGCTTTACGGTTTTTTTTTCTTTTTCGGAATGAAAATTGTTGAAAACTTGCGTGAAACATTTTCAAAATTACTCGCTACATCTCTTGTTTTTTTAATCACACTTCAGGCACTTTTGAATTTGCTTGTGGCTGTTGGGCTTATTCCGACCAAGGGTCTCCCGCTTCCATTTATTAGTTATGGGGGTTCTGCACTTGTGCTGCACATGGCTTCGGTAGGTCTTTTAATCTCTTTAGACCGGGGAGCAAGCCAACATTACTCTGGTTGAGCCGAAAAAATGAAAAAGGTACTTCTTTGCGCAGGCAGAACTGGCGGTCATTTTTTCCCCGCATTAGCACTTGCTCAAGCGATGCTGCGCCCAGCCTCAGATTTTGAGATTCATTTGATTGTTGAGCGGCAAGATTTGCCATTTTTAAAATCGCGCACAGTAGATGACAGTCGCCTGCATGTTCATACAATTCCCGTTCCATCCCTTGCAAAGCTCAAATCATGGGAATTTCCGATTCGCTTATTTCATTATGTTGCGGCATTACTTCAATCAGTAGCATTATTTATTCGTCTCAAGCCCTCTTTGATGGTTGCTTTTGGAAGTTACAGTTCCGTGCCAGAGGTTTTGGCCGCTTCTTTTTTAAAAGTTCCAATTCTGCTACATGAGCAAAATGCAGTTCCAGGCCAGGCAAACCAGTTTCTTTCCTACTGGGCGGACAGGGTAGCAGTTAGTTTTAAAGAAACGCTCGGCTGGTTTTCGCTTGAGAAGGTGTTTTGGAGTGGTTTTCCAGTTCGGAGGGAGTTTTTGGAACATGAAGTTTTAAAGAATATTCATGGGTCTGGGGGCGCTGGGAATGTCGAGACAGCAACCCCTAAACGTTTCAAAATTTTAGTGGTAGGCGGTTCTCAAGGAGCACATCATCTCAATACGTCTGTGCTTCATGTTTTTAAGCGTCTGAGTGATGAGGAAAGACAAAAATTTGCCGTTACTCATGTCACAGGTCAAAGTGATTTTAACGAAGTGCAGATTTCCTATTTAAAGTTAGGGATGGATTGTGTAACATACCCATTTTTAGGAGACATTGCGCAAGAGTTTAAAAATTCAGACTTGGTGATTGCCCGTGCTGGTGCGGGAACCATATCTGAACTAGCGGCATGCGGCCGAGCGGCGATTTTGATTCCATACCCGCATGCCCGAGCACATCAAAAGGCCAACGCATTTGTTTTAAGTGAGGCAAAAGCCGCTCGGGTTATTGACGAAGAAAAATTAACGGCCGAAGTTTTGTGGCAGGAAATTAAAACGCTCGCAGAAAATCGACCAGCGCGGGAAATTTTAGAACAAAGAATCAAATCGTTTTTTAATCTAAATGCCTGCGAACTGATGTTAACTGAAGGGATGAAAATTGTGCGATGAACAAAGCAAGTGAAATGATTCAAAAGGGCAGGTGTGGTTATTTTATTGGAAT
The DNA here is from genome assembly GCA_023247075.1 of Candidatus Omnitrophota bacterium. Taxonomy (GTDB): domain Bacteria; phylum Omnitrophota; class Omnitrophia; order Omnitrophales; family Danuiimicrobiaceae; genus JAHFHD01. The sequence continues at coordinate 24,669 of JAHFHD010000001.1, forward strand.
TGGCGGAATGGGAATGAGCGCACTTGCTCAGGTGTGTGCGAGCAAGGGGATTCGGGTTTTTGGCTCAGACCAGCAACTCGGGGCGATTTCAAAAAAATTTGAGGAAGTTAAAATTTCAGTTCAGATTGGACATTCCGGTTACTTTGCGGAAAGACCTGATTTTATTGTTTATTCGTCTGCAATTTCTGCCACCAATCCAGATATTCTCGAAGCTCGCCGACTTGGAATTCCAATGTACCACCGGGCAGAAGCACTTGCCGCAGTCATTGGAAATGACACATTGATTTCTGTTCTGGGTGCGCATGGGAAAAGCACGTCAAGTGCGCTTGCCAGTTTTTTGCTTTGGGAAAGTGGTTTCGAGCCAACCTGTCTTGTGGGTGCTCATATGCTCAATTTTGGAAATAATGCAGTGATTGGCCAACCGGATTTGTTTGTGGCCGAAATTGATGAGAGCGACCGGAGCCATCTTCAGTTTTCACCGATATTTGCGCTCATTACCAATCTAGATGCGGAACATTTGGATGTGTATCAAGGGCTTGATGATTTAAAAACTACGTTTGGTTTATTTGCAGGAAAGGTAAAGCAAGCGGGAAAAATAATTTATTGCTTGGACGACCCAAATCTAACCGAAGTAATGGCCCCATATGGAGAGCAAACGGTGAGCTATGGATTTCAAAAGGAAGCAGATTTTTGGGCAACAGAACCAGAGTTTGAAGGACTAGAGTCGAGCTTCACATTTTTTGAACGAGGTGTACGTGTTGGAGAAGTCAAGTTAAGCATTCCCGGGCTTCACAATATTTCAAATGCACTGGGTGTGATTGCACTCATTCGCAGCTACGGAGTTCCGTACGAACGTTTTTTGCATCGAATGGCGGCGTTTCAGGGTGTGGGAAGACGTCTTCAAGTAAAGTGGTCTGAGCCGGAACTTTTGATTATTGATGACTATGCTCATCATCCGACTGAAATTAGGGCGAGTCTCAGTGCCATCAAAGGACTTCGAAAGAAAACAACCGTTGTGTTTCAGCCGCACCGTTACTCACGAACCGAAATGCTTGCACGGGAATTTTCAGAAGCTTTTGATGATGCCGACAAAGTTTTTTTGACCGACATTTATGGCGCTTCAGAAATTAATTCCCGGCAAGTTTCTTCAGCACTCATTTATGACCTTGTCCAAAATAGAGGAAGTAAAAGGATGCAACTTGTCCCGAAGCAAGATATTATTTCTACTCTTGAGAGCTCTCTAACAGAAAGTGAAACCGTGCTTTTTATGGGAGCAGGAGACATTGGAGCAATCGCAAATGCATTTGCAGCCCGACACGAAAAGGTTCCTTCGCACGAATGTTAGTTTAGCACCTTATTCCACCCTCAAGGTTGGCGGTCCCGCCAGTTATTTTGCTGAACCCAAGTCGCGTGACGAATTAGCTTCTGTGGCTCACTTTGTCCAACAGGAAGGATTGCTGTGCTTTGTGTTGGGTCGCGGTTCCAATACTTTGTTTGATGACCAAGGTTTTCATGGTTGCGTCATTCACACGAGGAAATTGGAGCCAGATTTATTTTTGAGTGAAAACAAAAGTCTCATAAAGGTGTCGGCGGGAATGGGGCTTTTTCGTTTGAGTTGGCTCTGCCAATCTAAAGGATTTGGCGGCATTGAGTTTTTGTGTCATGTCCCTGGAACGGTTGGAGGTGCGATTGCGATGAATGCCGGATTTGCGCGGCCAGGTTGTGCTTGGCGAGAAATGAAAAATGTTGTAAAGTCCGTCACCATAATGGATTTAAGCGGTGTGACGCAAAAATTAAATTGTGATGAGCTTGGATTTAGTTACCGAGAGTCACATTTAAAGCCAGGTCAAATTGTTTTGGATGTTGAGTTAGAGCTAGAGTTAAATGACCCAGAAATTATTAAGCAAGAAATCACTGAAAATTTTAAATACAGAAATTCGGTTCAAGATTTGAGTTTGCCAAGTTTGGGTTCTACGTTTAAGAATCCAACTCAATCAAAACAAACCAGCGGGCAATTGCTTGATCTTGTGGGAATGCGGGGTATGAGGCGAGGTGGGGCAATGGTGTCAAACCGCCACGCAAATTTTATTATGAATGTCGATCAAGCAAAAGCGCGCGATGTGCTCGACTTGATGCAGATTGCTCAGACGCGTGTATTTGAGAAATTTGGAATTAAACTCATGCCTGAAATCAAACACATTTTTCCTTTAGGGCAGGAGTCAATTGAAAAGTAAAAGAAGTGTCAACTCGCTTGCTTCAATAGTAGGCAGGATTGGACTTTTGCTTGGTGGAACATCAAGCGAGCGCAAAGTCTCCTTGCGGTCTGGAGAGGCCATTTATCGGGCGCTCACAGGTTTAGGGTTTGATGTGGTCAAGCTTGATCCGGCTAGGAAAGGATTTGAACAATTAATTAGGCGCGCTGGAATCAAGGTAGCCTTTATTGCGCTTCATGGGTCTGGGGGCGAAGATGGAACCGTGCAAAGTGTTTTGGAACGTTTAAGGATTCCATTTACGGGTTCGGGTGCGTGGGCAAGCGCCCTTGCATTTGACAAGCATCGCTCGAAAAAATACTTTCAGCAGTTTCAAATTCAAACGCCTCGGTATTCAATCATCACTAGGCGGAACTGGAAGTCAGTTATGCGTGAGTGGGCTTTTCCACTCATTGTAAAGCCGTTGCAGGAAGGATCAAGCATCGGTGTGCGAATGATTAAAACTGAAAAGGAAAAGCAACGAATTATTCCATTCTTATTAAAACAGTATTCGCAATTAATTGTGGAAGAATTTATTTGCGGCCGTGAATTTTCAGTCCCCATCCTAGATGGAGAAGCGCTTCCTGTAATTGAGATTAAATCCAAGCGAGCGTTCTATGATTACAAAGCCAAATACACGCGAGGACTTACGGATTATTTTGTTCCTGCGCCTATTCCAAAGAAAGTTGCTCGGAAATTACAGGCAACAGTAAAAAAGGCGTATGCCTGCATGGGATTACGCGATTTGGCACGAGGTGATATGATGATGAATCAGGATGGGAACGCCTATTTGCTTGAAATGAATTCAATCCCCGGTTTTACCGAAACTAGTTTGTTGCCGAAAGCCGCGCAAAAAATTGGAATTGAATTTTCAGAATTGTGCACTCGTCTTCTTCAAATGGCTTCACGGCGTATGGAATCACAACACATCGACAGTAGATAAACCAAATGACTGCGCGGCATGGATTAAAAAAATTGTGGTTGAAACGCTTCATCAATCTCTCACTCAATTTTGTCCGTATTGCACTTCGGATGATTCCAATCGCTGCATTTTTTGGAGTGATTGTGTTCTTCGGAGATGGTGTCAAAACCATGCTTTATGCAGACCCTTACTTTAATGTTTCGCGTGTGACTATTTTTCCATTTGGTGTTCTGACTCCAAGTGAGCTGAAATTTCTTCAAGCGGAAGTGATGACGAAGAATGTCTTCCAAGTAGAACTCCCGCGTGTTGCAAATGTTCTGATGAAAAATCCAAGGATTGGTAACGCCGAGGTTGACCGCAGTTTTCCGGGAGAAGTTCATATTTGGCTCCAGGTTCGCGAGCTCTTGGTCCAAGTTCAACTTAAAAAGCAGGGTCGCTTTTATGTGATTGGAAAAGATCAATTTGTGATTGAGGAGGCAGCCGTCCCGTATGCCGCGTTACTCACTTTGGAAGATTATGAATCAAAAAATAAATCGCTAACTCTGGGCACGCTTTATGAAAACAAAGATTTTCAGCAATTGGCACTTTTGATTGAGTCCATCCGGAAGGAAGAGGTTTTAGAAGCGGAGACGGTAACACGCATTGCGCTAGACCGGCTCGACAATTGGACTTTAATTTTAAATGACGGGATTTCAATTAAACTTGGCAAGGAGCCGTTTCTCAATCAAAATAAGCGCGCCATCATTAAATCAATTTTGCGTTCTAGTGAGCGGAAAGATCTTTTGTACATTGACGCTCGGTATGAAGACATTATTATTAAGAAAAAATAAAGCGGGTGAAGTCATTCATGGGACATAAAAAAATAAACTATTTGGTGTACATCGGAACAACCAAAATTGCTCTTTTTGAAATCAAACATGGTGCTGGCAAGCCAGCCATCATCGAGCGTGTTAAGTGCCTTCCTGCTCACGGGTTTAAGTCAGGCATTGTTTTTGATTTGAAAAAAGCCACAAAAACATTAGCGGCTTTAGCTAGTGAAGTAAATCGCTCCCGCTCGTCTGGAATCATTTCATGCCGTGTGGTAGTTTCCTGTGCCCAGCTTAAAGAATATATTTTTCAAAGCTCAGTTTATTTTCAGGGCAACCCGCATCCCATTACCATGAAAGATGTTCGTGAGGTGATTGCCCAGACACGGAGCGTTGCTACCATTCCTTTACGAGATGTGATTGTTCAACCGGTGGTCCAGGAATTTTTGGTGAATGATCTTTCCGGTGTTCAAAATCCAATTGGACTTGAAGCCACGCGGCTGGGTGTCACGCTTAGACTGCTCACGCTTGATTATTTGGATTATGCCAATCTCGTTAAAATTTTTGAACGCTGTGAAATGGAAGTAATGGATGTGATTCCCGGTGTTCTTGCGGCTGCTCATGCGGTACTGACACAGGATGAACGACAGAGCGGAGTAATTTTAGTGGTAGTCGGAGGCGAGGCAACTCATTTTGTTTGTTACAAAAATTGTGTCTTACTTAAAACACGGTCTTTACCCATTGGTTCAGATGTGATTACAGCGGGCTTGGAGCGAAAGTTGAATGTTGACCATGAAGACGCGAAGCGCTTGAAAGAAGTGTTTGGCGCTGCATACCGGAAGGTGGAGTTTCAGGATGAATTGATTCCAATACCAGCCGCAGATGGCACGGTCAAAAAACACATTCGAAGAACGGATTTTGAAGAGCATTTAGAAGAAGGCCTCCAATATTTTTTTTCGGTTCTGGAAGAAGAAATCGAACAACTTCGCAGCGAATTTTCTCCCCTTAATCAAGTGGTACTCACAGGGGGAGGAATTAAATTGGATGGATTTCTAGACCGCCTAAAAGAGAAGATTTCATCCCAATTTCGCTTGGGAACACCGCATACCTACGCCGGTCCTCAAGAATTTGTTCATGACCCCATGTATGCGGCAGCGGTTGGCGGGGTTGATTTTTCAGGAGAAGTACGCGATGAAGACTTGCCCAGCACAAAATCACCTCATTGGCTTACTCAAGCAGTGGGGTCAGTGCGCGAGTGGGTTTATGAATACTTTTAATTTTCCGCCAATTTTACATCATCTTATATGGAGGTCTTAACGAAATGAAAATACAGCAAAATCTAAATCGAATTGAGATTACACAGCATCCCGAATGGGCGCAAGGATTTTGGGACAGCCTTGTTTTATTTAAAGACCAGGTTGTGCATCACATTTTTTTTGAAGAGTTAAAGGATGGAACCTTGTCTCTTGGGCGAGCCAGGAAAGGGCTCATCGATTTTTATCCTTTGGTTGAAAATTTTCCAAAATATATGGCACTCAATCTTGCCAAAGCTGAGTCGCGAACGGATGACGCGCATCGAAAAGCAAAACACTGGATCATGCAGAATATGCGGGTCGAACAAAAACATGCTGATTGGTGGTGCGATTGGGCGGAATGTATTGGCCTGAGCCGGGAAATTTTGGACCAGGCGCAGCCAAGCGCTTTGATGGATGCAATTAATTATTATTTGTGGGCGGTGAATACACGCGGAACACTTGTGGAAGGCATTGCAGCAACCAATCTCGCGGTTGAATGGGCAACGGGCGAGTGGACTCAGCGGATTATTGCTGGTGTTGAGTCGTATGCCGCACGCGGTCTTGCAGTCATTAACGAAAAAACAATGTCCTGGCTCAAAGCGCACGCGTCTTATGATGACCTTCATCCATATGAGGCGATGGAATTAATTAAAATGCTTGCCCGCACAGAAGAAGATCAAGCAAAGGCTTTCATCGCAGCAAGGCGAGCGATGGAATATTACATGATTGCGCTAAACGATTGTTATGGAACGCAGGAGAGTTCGCTTGGGAATTGACGCTGAAATTTCAAATGCTCCGCTTGAACTTCGAGATCCCTGCATTTGGATTGATCTTGAAATGACAGGACTTGACCCAAAGAAGGACAAAATCCTTGAAATTGCAACGCTCGTGACCGACGGTCAGCTTGAAGTTTTGGTTGAGGGGCCGAGTTTCGTGATTTACCAGCCGCCGCAAGTTGTGGAGCAAATGGAAGAGTGGAGTAGGAAGCAGCATGCAAAAACCGGTTTGACTGCTGAGGTCAAGCAGTCAACAGTGACGATTGAACAGGCAGAAGAGCTTACGTTTCAATTTATTCAAAAGTACTGCAAACCCAAAACAGCGCCGCTTTGCGGAAATGCAGTTCATCATGACAGGCGATTCCTGATTGAGTACATGCCCAAAATTCATGATTTTCTTCATTACCGTCATATCGATGTAAGCACCATTAAAAGTCTTGTCAAGCGATGGTACCCAGATGACAAGAGTTTGCCTAAAAAAGGAGACCGGCATCGGGCGCTTGATGACATTCGGGAATCAATTCAAGAATTGAAATATTACCGGGAAAAATACTTCAAATCGGTCGAATTGGTTGTTGCGCAGAAATCATAAAGCCAGATGAAAAAAGAAAGTATTTGTTATTTTCTCGCCCTCATTTGTTTGGTGACTGGATGCACCCATACAATCAAGAACTCTCTTTGGATTCCTTCAAAATCAGTCTCAACGTCTGGATTTGACCTTGTCCTTGACGCAGTTCCAAGGCAAGTGAGTTCGATTGACTATGAGTCTTTTTCCGATGCAATTGACGGAGACGCAAAACAACTCAGTGATTTGAAAGCAATCGTGGCATTTCATGTGCTGCATGTGTACAAGGGAATGAATCTGACGCACAAATCAACAGGCTCAGAACCTCAAGGCCGGACGTTAAACCAAATCATCCAATCGACAATGAATTTAGAACTACTTCAAAAGTTTAAGAAAAAGAATGTTCGAGTGGATGAGGGAGATTTGACAAGCCGATGGTTTCGAATCGGCGTGATTGACCCGATGATGTCATTTGGCATTGAGTCATGGGAACAGGTTAAGCCCACTCCATACCGCCTTTACTTTGTAAAATACCAAGGTCAAAAAGACACTTTTATGCTGGCCAAAAAAGAAAAACTCAAGCGAGAAGTAAAGAACTTAAGTGAGAAAGCTGACGCATCTTGAACTCTTGAGCCGCCAAGACACGCAACCCAAGCGCCGTTTGCCTTTTTGTGTTGTTCTAAACAATGTCCGAAGCCTTTACAATGTGGGCTCAATTTTTAGAACAGCAGATGGAGTGGGGCTCGAAAAAATTTGGTTGTGTGGAATTACTGGTTACCCTCCTGAATCAAAAATTTCAAAAACGGCTCTAGGAGCCGAAAAAGAAGTTCCCTGGGAATATGTTGCAAGCAGCAAAGCGTGCGTGTCGCGACTCAGAGCGCAAGGATATCAGGTGGTCTTTCTGGAGCAGATGGAAGGGAGTGCTTCATACCAAGATTTTATCCCCAAATCTCCAGTTTGCCTTGTTTTGGGAAATGAATTGTGGGGAGTAGGCGAAGGATTACTTCCACATGGTGATGTTGCTATTGAGATTACGATGGCTGGGCTCAAGAATTCACTCAATGTAACCGTTGCTTTTGGTATTATTGCTTACCACATCAGAAATCAGATGGTTGCAAGCGCAGCTTGGCAAGCAAAAAGTTGTTCGTAAATGTAACTTTTTTAGTTTTACCTTAAATTTTACGTTTCAAATCAAAATTTCCCCTCGAGTTTTTGTGTTGAATGCATTCACTTAAGGTTCATTGACTTTGTAAAAGCCTTTCAGTAAAATTTACAGTCATTTAAGACCGTAAAGGAAAAGCTAAGTTGTTCTCATGAAAAGGCTTGCACTTTTTTTGCCAAATCAAATTCGAATACCAAAGCTGCTTTTATTGGCAGCCATATTGACCTTTGCGTCGAGCGACACCTTATTTATGGCGCACGCGGTTGAAGAATCACAGCTTTTAGCCCGCCTTGATAAAAATAGGGCGGAGGTTAATGAGGAAATTCATTTGAACATTAAGGTTGAGGGAGTCCAGTCAGGCATTCAAGCTCCCGTGCTCCCCGCAATTACTGGATTTGACATTTTTTATTCCGGACGGTCATCACGATTTAGTTTCGTTAATGGGCGAAGCGAATCGCTCACAGAATTTAATTATGTATTAATTCCAAAAAATGCAGGAAAATATGTAATCGAGCCGATTGAAGTAAAATGGAACGGCGAGACGCATCGGACAGAACCACTCTCAATTGAAATTTTAGCTTCCAATCAACTTTCTAATCAACCGATGCCGCAAAGCGCAGGCGCTTGGTCCACGGTCCCTCAGAGACAAGCCTCTCAAGTGCCGAATCGGGCGTACGGCTCGTCCCCAAATGTACCGCCACAAACAAATTCGCCCACCAGTTTGCCAGAGGGACTTGATGAGAATATTTTTTTACGAGCTCGGCCAAGTAAACTTTCAGTATTTACTAATGAGCAGCTCATTTTGGACTATGTCATTTTAACTCGTTATGACACGCGTTATGAAGGTTTTGAAGAGGAACCCCAGACAAGCGGATTTTGGATTGAGGAGTTTCCTCTTGATTACCAGTCTATTGGTAAAGAGAATGAAGTCGTCAATGGAAAGCAATATGTCAAAGCTGAAATCAAGAAAATTGCGCTCTTTCCAACTGCGCCAGGCCAATATGTAATTCAACCCGGCCGCGTCAAAACATCTGTCCAAATTCAGGAGCGTCAGAATTCTATTTTTAACGAATTTTTTAACGACAGTTTTTTTAGCGGTGCGGGCTTGTTTGCCCGGCGCGTGGCGAAAATTTTGACTACACAACCCATTTCAGTTCAGGTCAAGGCTTTGCCCGAAGTTGGCAAGCCCCAAAGCTTCAAAGGAGCGGTCGGTGAATTTAGGATGTCAACGCAGGTGGACAAGCGAGTGGTCGAACAAAATGAGGCGGTAACGCTTAAAGTCGTGCTTGAAGGCAGGGGGAATATTGAAACTTTGTCGCTCCCGGCATTGCCTGAGCTTAAGAATACAAAAATTTATGAATCAGATTCGAGCAGCCAAATGTACAAAGAAGCGGATGCGATTGCCGGAAATAAAAGCTTTGAGGTCATTTTAATTCCGTCCGAGGTTGGCGAATTCGTGGTTCCGTCCGTTGAGTTTAGTTTTTTTAATCCACACACAGAACATTATGTCATTCTAAAATCAGATTTGTACAAAATTCAAGTGAAGCCGTCAACTCATGTTCAAGCAGCAGGACCTGAAAAATTTGTGAGTGGAATGCCAGTTCCGGAACCAGCAAAAAAATCAGTGCAGGTGGAATCTGAGGACATTTATTTCATCAAAGAACAGGAAGAGACTTCTTTTATGTCATCCAAGAAGATTTTTTTGGCCATGTTGGGACTGGATGGAATTTTGTCGCTTCTGATTTTAGTTCTTTTTGGTATGCAACGACGCGAAGATTATTTTGAAACCAATCAACCACTTAAGCGTGCTTTGGCAGCTGGAAAAACAATGCAGAAAGGAATGCAAACGCTTTCACATTTAGCCAAGAAAACGTCTGGTAGTGTTTCGGCAGATGAAGCAAATTCTTACTTTAACCGGTGCGCGCGGCTTTTGGATGAATATTTGGGGTCCAAACTTAATTTGTCTCCACACGGTATGACGCATAGTGATGTGGAATATCGATTACGCGAGTTAGAAGTACCCGATGAAATCATCAGGAAGATTCACGAGTGTTATGATGCGTGTGATGAGATTCGTTTTGGACGCACGGCTCGGATTCACGAGAAGCAAGCTGCGATGATTGAGCATTTAAAATTAATTTTCAAATCACTCGAACACAATGAGCAGTTAAAGAATAAAGTGTCAAAAAAATGATGCGACACCAAGAAGTAAATAAGTGAATCGAGGAGGTAAGGTCATGACGCGATTTAGTTGGAAAAAAGGAATTACAAGCGGCAGCGTGTTTGGAGCGCTCCTTGTTTTGGTGTGCTGGGGTGTGAGTGGTTCAGAAGGTAATTCGTTTCAGGATGCAAATTTAAAATACCGGGAAGGGAAATTTTCTGAAGCGGTGGAGCTCTATGAGCAAACGCTCAGGCTTCATCCGGTATTTGAAGTTTTTTACAATTTAGGCAATGCTTATTTCAAGAACAAGCAGATTGGGAAAGCAATTCTCAACTATGAACGCGCACTAAAATTAAAACCGCGTGACCGGGACATAAGATTTAATTTAAATTTTGTGAATCGTTTTGTGGAGTATGAAGTTGAGGACAAACGGAATTGGCATTTAAGGTCACTCGCAAGATTTCTGTCACGCTTGACAGGTGAAGAATGTCTGACGGTTTCACTCATTGGCTATTTTGTGCTTGCTGTCCAGATTTTTGTCGGATTGATTCACAGGAAGCGATTTGTGTTGGGCGCAATGGGGTTCACATTGCTTTATGTCACCCTTTCAACGTTTGGACTGGCGGTTGCCAAATACACCCATCTTGGAGCGGGTTCTGAAGCGGTCATTATGAAAAACCAAGCAGAGGTGCGCTACGGTCCAGATGAGAATGACCGCCTCGCATTTCGGTTGCCTGAAGGGCTTAAAGTGTTCGTTAAAAAAGAGATGAACGATTGGTACCGCATTGAACTTCTAAACGGTCAGAGTGGGTGGGCGATGAAGTCGCAGATTTCGGTTGTTTAATGAAGAACAAATCACAGCGCCGTTACTGCCATCCCAATGCGCAAGGCTATTTTGGTGATTACGGCGGTCAGTTTGTTCCTGAAACACTTTCAAAGGCGCTTGATGAATTATGTAGTGGGTATGCACGCCTCAAAAAAAGCAAAGAATTTCATCGAGAATTAAACAACTACCTCAAGAAATACGTTGGTCGGCCCACGCCGCTTTACTTCGCTCGTAATCTCAGCAAAAGACTCAATCGAAATCTAAAAATATTTTTAAAGCGGGAAGATTTATGTCATACCGGCGCGCATAAAATTAACAACACAATTGGTCAGGGGCTTCTTGCGCAGTATTTAGGTAAGAGGCGGATTGTTGCAGAAACTGGCGCAGGTCAGCACGGGGTTGCCTCTGCAACTGCTGCGAGGCTTCTCAGTCTAGAGTGTGATGTGTACATGGGCTCTGAAGACATTAAGCGGCAAGCACTCAATGTGTACAAGATGCAGCTCCTTCGTGCCCGCGTTTTGCCGGTTCATTCCGGGTCCATGACGCTTAAAGATGCAACCAATGAAGCGATTCGTGATTGGGTAACTCATGTTGACGGAACTTATTATTTATTGGGTTCTGTGGTTGGGCCACATCCATACCCCACCATTGTGCGGGATTTTCAATCGGTTATTGGTCGCGAAACACTGAAGCAGCTGAAAGAAGAAACGGGGGGGCGGGTTGATTTCTTACTTGCTTGTGTTGGAGGTGGAAGTAATGCAATGGGACTTTTCCACCCGTTTTTGAATCATAAAGTTCAAATGATTGGTGTTGAAGCAAGTGGTGAAGGGCTCTCGTCAAAACGCCATGCGGCTTCTATTTCAAAAGGTTCACCAGGAGTTTTGCATGGAATGAAAAGCATCGTGCTGCAGGACCAAAATGGACAGATTAAGCTTGCTCATTCAATTTCTGCCGGACTAGATTATCCATCTGTTGGACCGGAGCACGCATTTCTCAAACAAATCAAGCGAGTGAGTTACAAAACTGCAAGTGACCAAGACGCACTTTTTGGTTTTCACATGCTGGTTGAAGAAGAAGGAATTATGCCGGCTCTTGAGTCTTCCCATGCGATTGGGTATCTTACGAAGCACGCTCAAGAGTTTCCGCGTGGTTCCGTAATTGTTGTTAATTTGTCCGGCCGTGGCGACAAAGACATAGACATTATTCGAAAATTCAAACAGGTTCCAATCAGCGCCGAAGTGAATGAAAAATAGACTGACGCAGCTGCTTTTAGAAACAAAGAAAAATAGGAAGAAAATTTTTTGTGCGTACATGACACTGGGATACCCCACGCTCACTCATTCAATCCAGGTAATTAAAGCGCTTGAAGATTCAGGTGCTGATTTATTGGAAATAGGGTTTCCATTTTCGGACCCGCTTGCCGATGGCCCAACCATTCAGCGCGCTTCGCAAGAAGCGATTGAAAAGGGTATTCAGTTTCAGGATTTTTTTAAGGCCATGCGTCTTTTAAGAAAAAACGGTCTTAAAGTGCCCGTCCTTTTGTTTTCATACTTCAATCCAATTTTTCATTATGGCGTTTCGCGAACAGCAAGAGAACTTTTTGAAGTGGGTTGCGAGGGTGCAATCGTACCCGATTTACCGCCAGAAGAGGGGCGTGATTTAGAGGCGAGTTTTAGAAAATTTAATTTGTCTCTCGTTTATTTGGTGGCGCCTACAACGTCGCACGACCGGATGAAAATGATCGCACAACGCTCAAGTGGATTCGTGTATTATGTTTCGCTTCGCGGCGTAACAGGTGTGCGTCGCGCGCTTCCTCACGATTTAACGAGTAATTTAAAAGTTCTGCGGAGTCTGACAAACAAACCAATTCTCGTTGGGTTTGGAATCTCAACACCAAAGCAAGCCCGTCAAGTTTGTCGGATGAGTGATGGAGTCGTAGTAGGAAGCGCTATTTTGAATGCGGTCAGAAAAAGTAATGGTCGAATGGATGGCATCAAGAAATTTACTCGGAGTCTTGTTGATTCGGTTCGAAGTGCTGAATGAGGATTCTTGCACTTGATATTGGTCAGAAGCGGATTGGTTTGGCTCAAAGTGATGAGCTCAAGCTCCTTGCTGAATCGCACGGTTTCATTGAGCGGAGAACTGACAAGCAAGCAATTGAGGAAATTCGGTCATTCGTTTCTACCTTGCAAGCCAACACGATTGTTGTTGGTCTTCCCAAGCACATGAATGGGGATGAAGGGGAACAAGCAAAGAAAGCCCGTTCATTTGCTGAGAGCCTCGCGTTAGAAAGTTCCATTCAAATTGTTTTTTGGGATGAACGCTTGACCACGCGTCAAGTGGAGCGCGAACTAATTGCGCGTGACATGAGCCGCAGTAAAAGAAAACTGAAGCGTGACGCAGCAGCAGCAGAAATCCTGCTTCAAAATTATTTAGATTTTTTAAATCATCACGGAGAAAAACAGTAATGTTTAAAAGAACTTGTTTGAAAAATGGACTTCAAATTGTAACGAATCGCTTGAGTGGACGAGAATCTCTTGCGCTTGCCATTTGGGTGCGAGTGGGCGCTCGTCATGAATCAAAAGAGTTTTCCGGCATCTCGCATTTTGTGGAGCACATGCTTTTTAAGGGAACGAAAGTACGTTCGACACGCGCCATTAAAGAAGAAATCGAAGGGGTTGGTGGTTCTATGAATGCATTTACCGGGGAAGAAAGTACCTGTTATTTTGTAAAGATTCCAAAGCGATACCTGCGCGAGTCTTTTGATGTGCTGCAGGACATGGTCAACCACAGTGTGTTTGAGCCCAAAGAATGCGAAAAAGAGCGCGCAGTAATTTTGGAAGAAATTAAAATGTATTTAGATCAACCTGCTCAACATGTGCAGGAAATCATCAGCGAACTTTTGTGGCTCAATCAGCCGCTTGGCCGTTCAATTGCCGGAACTACCGAGTCAGTCTCCAGAATTCAAAGGGCAGATCTTTTGCGCCACGTGGCCGAGTATTACCATCCGCAAAATTTACTCATTGCCGCGTGTGGTGACATTGAACATGAGCAAATTGTGAGCTTGGCAACGCACTCATTTGGCCGGGGGGTTAAAAATCAGAAATCAAATTTTGCGCCTGCTCTGCATGGAAAAAGTGAGTTAAAATCGCGAACGCGGCTGATTGAAAAGAAGACAGAGCAAACTCATTTTGTGATGGGGTATCACGGATTTCACAGAGCTCACCCCGCGCGATATCAGCTTGCCGTACTCAATATTATTTTGGGTGGAAACATGAGCAGCCGCTTGTTTGAAGAGGTTAGGGAACAGCGCGGGCTTGCTTATGAAATTCGGTCTGGAGTAGGTTTTTTTGAAGATGCAGGTGCCGTGACGATTTCGGCTGGCGTGGAACCCGCCAAGGTTTCTTTGACACTTGAAGTGGTCTTAAAGGAGCTTGAGAAACTAAGGAAGGCTTTAATTCCAAAATTGGAGCTTGAACGCGCAAAAGATTATTTGATTGGGCAGATGGTTCTTGGTCTTGAGGACACCCTTGACAATGCACTTTGGTTCGGTGAAAAAATTCTTTATGGTGGTAACGCGCCTCAGGTAAAACGGGTTAGTCGTTACATCGAGAAGGTGACAGCGCTTGAATTGCGTGAGCTTGCAAACGCCCTCTTTCAAAAAGAGAAAGTCCATTTGGCACTGATTGGCCCACTCGCTAAATCTGACAAGCAGAAAATTTATGAGACGATTTCATGACTTTGAATAGAACAAAAAGATTAATCGCGCCCAGCATTTTATCAGCCGATTTCAACCGCCTTGGTCATGAAATTCAGGATGTGGAAAAAGCTGGTTGTGATTGGATTCATATTGATGTCATGGATGGACATTTTGTGCCCAATCTGACACTTGGCCCTCCGATTATTCGTTCCATCCGAAAAGAAACAAAATTACCGTTTGATGTCCATCTCATGATTGCAGAGCCGCTTCGGTACCTAAGTGATTTTTCTGAGGCAGGGTCAGATATTATTACTGTACATTTGGAAGCGTGCCACAACTTAAAGGAAACGCTTAGCGAAATTAAAAAACTAAAGAGATTATGCGGTCTTTCCCTCAAGCCAGGCACTTCTGCTCAAAAGCTTGAACCTTATTTAAAGCTTGTGGATTTAGTTCTTGTCATGACGGTAGAGCCGGGGTTTGGAGGTCAGTCATTCATGCCCAAAATGCTTGAAAAAGTAAAATGGCTAAGCAGTCGGTTTGACGGATTGATTTCGGTAGATGGAGGAATTGATTTGGAGACCGGCCGAAAAGCAGCTGAATCCGGTGCAAATGTTTTTGTGGCGGGGTCATCTATTTTTCGCCAAAGTAATCGAAAAGAATTTATTGCTCAGTTCCGAAAGGCAGTGAGTATTTAACGTGTATTTAGATCAGCTCCGAAATTTCTCAATCATCGCGCATATTGATCACGGCAAGTCGACACTTTCTGACCGATTTTTGCTTGAGACCAACGCCATCTCACAGCGTGAATTTCAGGACCAATTCCTGGATGACATGGAGCTTGAACGGGAGCGTGGAATTACAATCAAAGCGCGCGCCGTGCGCATCTACTACAAGGATTATGTTCTTAATTTTATTGACACGCCTGGCCATGTGGATTTTACCTACGAAGTGTCCAAAAGTTTGTCAGCTTGTGAAGGGGTTCTCTTGCTTGTGGATGCAGCGCAAGGAGTTGAGGCACAGACCGTTTCAAATCTTTATTTGGCCAGGAAGCGAAATATGATTGTGATTCCAATTATCACCAAGACGGATCTTCCGAATGCAAATCCGGAACGTGTCCGCCACGAGACAGCTAAAATGCTTCAAATATCAGAAGATAAAATTCTGACTGTAAGTGCAAAGAAGGGGATTGGAATTTGTGAAGTCATGGATGCAATTATTGAACGGATTCCAGCACCCACAGGCAATCCTACCGCTCTATTAAAGGCGCTTGTGTTTGATTCTTATTATGACAGCTACCGAGGCGTGATTATTTATATTCGAATGATGGAAGGAACAGTTCGCACGGGTGACTTGATTCGGCTGATGCAAAGTGGATGTGTTTCTGAAGTACTTGAACTTGGCGTTTTGACACCTCACGAAAAACCAGTATTTGAAATGAAGACTGGAGAGGTAGGTTATTTGATTGGAAACATCAAACAGGTTAACCAGGTTCACGTTGGGGACACGGTCACTCATGACCAGGCCGCGGCGCTTGAGTCCCTTCCAGGCTACGAAGAGGTAAAACCCATGGTTTTTTGTGGTCTTTACCCGGTAAATGCGCAGGATTACACGCTGCTGCGAGATGCTTTGGACAAATTAAAACTCAATGATGCGTCTTTTACATATGAACCAGAAACTTCTACTTCACTTGGGTTTGGTTTCCGCGCAGGTTTTCTTGGACTCCTCCATATGGACATTATTAAAGAGCGGCTTGAGCGTGAATTCCAATTGTCCTTGCTTGTAACCGCGCCAAACGTTGTGTACCGAATTGTAACGAATGCAAATGAAGAATCATTTCTCGACAATCCAAGCAAGCTTCCTTCACCAAGTGAAATTCGTCTTTTCGAAGAGCCGTACATTGATGCCAATGTCCTAATTCCCGTAACTTCACTCGGCGCAATTATGAAACTGTGTCAAGAGAAACGCGGAATTTATGTGAGCACTGAGTATTTGGATTCTGAGCGCGCCATGTTGACATACCAAATACCATTTGCTGAAATCGTACTTGATTTTTATGACAAAATTAAATCCATCACCAGCGGGTATGGTTCGCTTAACTATGAGTTTATTGGGTATCAAGGGTCTGATTTGGTGAAGCTCGATGTTTTAATTAACGGAAGTGTGGTCGATGCATTGTCACAAATTACCGTGAGAGAAAGAGCATATTTAAAGGGAAAATCACTGGTTGAAAAACTCAAAGAAGTAATTCCGCGGCAGTTGTTTGAAGTCGTGATTCAAGCAGCCATTGGCTCAAAAATCATTGCGCGGGACTCGATTCGTCCGCTTGGGAAAAATGTAACAGCAAAATGTTATGGAGGCGACATCACACGGAAACGAAAACTTTGGGAAAAGCAGAAAGAAGGAAAGAAAAAGATGAAACGGATTGGAAAAGTTGATCTTCCTCAGGAAGCTTTCATTTCAATTTTGAAGGTAGATTAATGAATCATATTTTACTTGGTGTTTTGGTGGCAGTAGCACTTGGCCTTTATTTTAAAAAAGGCATTCAAGGTGAGTGGCAGCTTTTTTGTGGAGACAGACGTCTGTGGTTAAAAAGAACTTGGAAGGAATGGGGAGAGCCTTTCGTTGTCGCAGCTATTATTGCGATTGTAATTCGAAGTTTTGTTTTGGGGCCATACAAAATTCCAACTGGCTCAATGCGTCCAACACTGATGGAGCAGGACCGTATTTTTGTTGACAAAATCACTTACCGGTTCAGGGAACCAAAACGCGGGGAAATTATTGTATTTAAGTACCCTGAGGAACCCAAAAAGGATTTTGTGAAGCGGCTGATTGCTTTTGGAGGTGAGAAAGTCATCATTAAGGAGGGCAATGTGTTTGTGAACGGAACAAAACTTCAAGAACTTGCCCATGCGCCTATTTTTTATTACTACAATCGTGAAGACTGGACTTATGGAAAAGAGGGCGAGACGATTTTGGTACCCGACCATTCTTTTTTTGTTTTGGGCGACAACAGTGCTCATTCAAGCGACAGCCGGAACTGGGGTTTTGTACCAAGACGAAATTTGGTAGGTCGCGCGTTTTTAGTTTGGTGGCCTTTGCGAAGAATTGGATTTCTTAAATAAAATTTATTTTTTTTGAACTTAATTTTTTTAATCTACTGCCGTAAATTTAATCACTAAAGGGGATTCATAATGGTTCAAGGGGAACTTTTTAGAGATGGTGAAAAAATTGAGACGGCTGAGTCCGTAAAATTGTCTTCATGGGCCGCCCAAGGCGTGACTTTTCAATTCAGCAGAATCTTAATTGCCGGCTTGTTTTTGATTGCTTTTGGAGTCGTGATTTATTGTTTTGGAGTTGAGCAGGGAAAGCGGGCGATGGAGCGGCATTATGAATCTTCGGGGTCTTCTTATGCGCAACCTTCTAGTGTTGCTGGTGCAAGTTCTAAAACACAGACAATTGTTTCGCGCCAGAACTCTTCAGGAGCTCAGGAATTGGTTGTGGTGGCAAATGAACCAGAACCCGAAGCATTGCCTGAAGAGCCATTAGGTAAAGCGACGGAAACTAGTGAAATGGCGAAAACAACTTCTCCTGTCGATTCTTCACGTAAAGGCAAGGATCAATACACCATTCAGCTTGTTACTTACAAAGATCAATTACTTGCTAAAAACGAAGTTAATCGTTTAAGGGAAAAGGGTTATGAGAGCTTCATCATTCCAAGCGGCAGTTTTTATCAGGTATGCATCAATTATTATCAGTCAAAATTTGCTACTCGCTCAACACTTCATGAGCTTAAGGTAGAAGGACGCTACCCCGGCGCCTATGTTCGTCCAGTTACTCGGTAGCAGATTTAAGGTTTAATTTCAAGCACCCACGTTTGGTTGACTGCCCCTTCCAGGCAGCGATTTTTCAAATTTCTTTCCATCATATTGTTTCAGGGTTGACTCCTTATTTTTTGTAGAAAATCAATTTGAATCTGTTATAATACTCGTTGAAAGGAAATAACCATGAGTCAACATTCAAGCTTAAAAGCAGCATCAGTCAGCGTGAAACACCGAAATGTTTTGAAACGCTACGAACGTATTCGCACCCTTCATGACAATGAAAAGTGGGGCGAACGAAAGTCGATTTACAAGCTTCCGAAACTCAAGATGATTAAATTGAAGGTCAAGAAAATTAAGGAAGCGAAGGAAACGGCTGCTCAAGCGGGGGCATCTACTGACCCAGCGGCACAAACACAAAAAACTAGCACACCAGCACCTCAGGAAAAATCAAAGGGCAAGCAATAGGTGGCTTGTAATGTCGAGAAATGAATGAAATAAAAATCAGACGATTTCAAACGGGTGATGAACAAAGTGTTTTGGAGTTGATTGAGAAAGTGCTCACAAGCGAGTTTCCGCTGGAAGCAAGCGCCTATTCTTCTGAAGACATCCAGGATATTTCAAATTCGTATGGAAAATTAGGAGAGGCATTTTTTGTTGCGGTGAAAAACAATCACATTGTTGGGACAGTTGGCATTAAGCGTGACGATGAAAGAACGGCGCTCTTGCGGCGGTTATTTGTGAAAGCAGAAGAAAGAAAACAGCGGCTTGGGGAAAAGCTAATTGATCAGGCTGTGGGGTTTGCGCGCGAGGTTGGTTATGATGAATTGATTTTTAAGACAACCTCAACAATGAAACCAGCGGTGAAACTTGGTGAGAGAAAAGGGTTTGTACCGAAAGCGCGAATTAATGTGGGGCCAATTCAACTTTTGAAATTTGGATTAAATTTGAAAAAGCAAAATTTAAATCATCATTAAGGAAAAAATATTATGATGCCGAAAGGGCTTCTTAATTGGATTGAACGTGAAGAGCTAAAGCCGCTCAATGAAAAGGACATTCAAGAGCGGCTTTACGGTCAATATCGCAAGGGAATAGTTCGCACGCCTGACACCACACGCCAAAACGAATCAAAAAATGAAGGACGCTCTGAATTCTCGTCTTCATCAAAATACGAAGTGACGAGTGGGCAATTAACTAATCCGTGGGAATCCTTGACTTTGTCCATACAGGGTGCGGCAAAAAGAATTCCGTGGCGGTTTGCGGGGGTTGTTTTGATTGTGTTGATTGCCTCACTGGTCGTTGGCCGTGGTACAGCAAATTGGATTGAACACATGAGAGAAACAAAGCGACTTCGCGAGGAAACTGTACGTGCAGAAAGTCTGCCTGTTGAGTTAAAGCCGAATGTTTCACAAAAGCGGTTGCGTAGTACAACTGAAGGCAGTGGGCCGTTAACTTCTGTGGAACCGGAAAGTAAAGTGACGGCGAGCCTATTCAACCAAAAACAAAGTGCTCAGGTGGCAATTTCTAATGAAATGAAACAAAGAGTTTATGCAATTCAAATATGTACGTATCAACGAGAAGAAGATGCAAGCCATCTGGTGAGCGAGCTTGAAGCCCTGAAATTCGACGCATTTCATCGAAAAATACAATCAACAAGCAGCCGGCCAAATTCATATTTTGTTGTTTTTTTGGGAAAGCGTGACACCTTTGGCGCTGCTCATGCCTTGCTCAAGGAATTCAAAAAAACAACACTCTTCAATCATTTTTCAGACGCTTTTATCCGCTCACTTTAAATCTTGAGGTAATTTTATGACTTGGTCTGGATTAGACCAGCGCAGCTTTCCGCGTTTAGAGCTTCAATGTGATATCTGGGTTTTTGACAACCAGGAAACCCACATTCAAACGACGACTGAAAATGTTGGCGGTGGTGGTGTGTGCGTCATTTTAAACCGCCCATTAGAACGATTTTCAATGGTGAAGCTAAAACTTATTTTGCCAAGCGATTTTGCAAGAGAAATTGAAGCCGATGGCCGCGTGGTTTGGATTGTTTGCAGCACGAATCCCGCCACAGGCAAAAAATCTTATGACACGGGCGTTGAATTTGTAAACTTGAATGAACAGGACAAAAAGACATTGCTCAATATTGTCCGGATGAACACGAGTCCAAGTGAGATATTGTGAGTAAGGATTCATCTTTTGACATTGTTTCAGAAGTTGATTTGCAAGAAGTTGACAACGCAGTAAATCAAGCGGCTAAAGAAATAGAAACCCGTTATGATTTCAAGGGAAGTCAGAGCGAAATTCAATTTGACCGCACAAAAAAAGAAATTAAAATTATTACACGGACAGACATCCAACTGAAAAGTATCATTGAACTGCTGCATCAAAAATTGTCAAAACGCGGCGTTCCGATTAAAGCGCTCAAACTTAAAGAACCTGAGAAAACATTTGACGGGAAGATGAGTCAGATGGGAGAAATTATTCAAGGCATTGAACACGAGCAGGCCAAAGAGTTGGTAAAAGGGATTAAAGAGCTAAAACTGAAGGTGCAGGCGTCAATTCAGGAAGACCGCATTCGCGTTTCTGGTAAAAGCAAGAACGATCTTCAAGTTGTCATTTCCACTGTTCACAGTATGAAGATTTCAATTCCACTTCAATTTATTAATTACAGGTAAACTTAGGACTGCCAAATGCTTGGAGAATTCAGCAATTTTTTTGGAGATTTGAATCAGTTGCTCAAATTAGCAAAAAAACCTGAGTTTCAGCAGTTTCTCGCAAACCCAAAAGTTCAGGAATTGATGAAGGATGAGTTGTTTCGAAAATTAGTTCAGGAAAAAAAATTCCTAAAACTTGCAACCCACAAGCAATTTCAAGAATTAATGCGTGACCCCGAAATACAGACTAGTCTAGAAAATTTAAAGCGAAATGCAAGCCATGCAAAATAAATTTAGTCGTTGCCTTGCAAATACAAGTTCATGTGTTATACTTTCTTTAGTAGTTAAGAAAGTAGCTATAACTCGTTTAATTTAAATGAGTTATAAGTTTTAGTGCTTAAAAGTGTGAACTAAAATAGCAGAACTTGATGGAGGAAGTCATGGACAAAGACAAGAGAAAATTTAAGCGGTTTGATGCATTTATGAATGTGCATTTTCGAAGTCAGGAGGCAAAAGCTCATGAGGGCTCGGGGCTTTCTAGGGATTTGTCGCGTGAAGGGATTAAGGTCAATACGATTGAACCGCTCAAAGCTGGAGATTTAATTGATTTGGAAATTCATATTCCAGATGACACCGCACCAGTTAAGACAACAGCAAAAGTGTTATGGAAGAAAACATGTGACGGCAAAGATCAGGGAATGGATTACGGTGTAACCTTTCTCGCAATGGATCCAGTAGACAAATTTCGGGTTCTTGATTATGCCTACAATTATTGGCTTGAAACAAAAGTCAATGATTTTTCAGATCCAGAGCAGCTTAAAGATTTAGCTTAGCGATTCCTCAAAAACTCATTTTACAGTTTTAAGTAGACGCACTTTCTGGCGCGCACCATATTTAAAAGTCTTACAACCAAAACCTTCCTAACCGTGCGAGCAAAATACCTTCTGGCTATTGATCAAGGAACTACCGGCACCCGCGCAATCATTTATGATTGCTACGGCCTTCCCAAAGCACGCGCCTACCAAGAATTTAAACAATATTTTCCAAAACCTGGATGGGTTGAACACGATCCACTGGAAATTATTCGTTCGGTTAAACGTGTTGTGTTTCAAGCTATTGGGATGGCTCGAATTAAGGGAAATGTGATTCATGCAATTGGCATTACGAATCAAAGAGAGACAATTGTTCTGTGGGAACGAAAAACCGGATTGCCTATTGGACGCGCAATTGTTTGGCAGGACCGAAGAACGGCAGACCTTTGTGCGTCTTTGAAGAAAGCGGGGAAAGAATCTTTTGTGCGGAATCGGACGGGTTTATTTTTTGATCCCTATTTTTCAGGAACAAAATTAACCTGGTTGTTTCAGCATAATCCAAGCCTCAAAAAACAGGCTGAAGCAGGAGAAGTTTGTTTTGGGACTATTGATAGTTGGATTCTGTATTGCTTGACGCAGGGAGTGAGCCATGCGACTGACTACACCAATGCATCACGCACGCTTCTTTTTAATTTGCGAACCAAATGCTGGGACAATGAGCTTTTAAAAATTTTTCGAATTCCTTCTAAAATTTTGCCGGAGGCAAAAGCATCAAACTCACTTTTTGGACAAGTAAAAAATTTCTACCCCCTCCAAAATGGAACCCCAATCCATGCCATAATGGGCGACCAGCAGTCGGCGCTTTATGGCGAGTCTTGCTACAAACCCGGAACATCAAAGACAACGTACGGAACTGGATGCTTTCTTTTGGTTAATACAGGAAAAAAATTAGTTCATTCAAAATCAGGGTTAATTACAACTCTGGCTTGTGACAAAACTGGAAATCCAGTGTATGCACTTGAAGCGGCGATTTTTATTGGCGGTGCTGTCATCCAGTGGCTGAGAGATGGGCTTCAATTGATCAAAAGCGCCCACGAAACTGAGCGGCTTGCACTAAAAGCTCCTGCCGATGACGACCTCATCTTGATTCCAGCATTTACGGGACTCGGAGCTCCGCATTGGCGACCAGATGTGCGTGGCGTACTTTTTGGTCTGACGCGCGGCACAAATCGTGAGGCAATTGCGAAAGCTGCTTTAAAGTCAATTGCACATCAAGTTGAAAACATCTTTGACTTGGTTCGAAAAGATGCAAAGCTTAAAATCCCAGCGCTTAAAGTAGATGGCGGAGCAACGGAAAATAAATACTTAATGCAATACCAGGCAGATTTACTTGGCATTCCAGTCTTGAAAGCTCGACTGCAAGAGTCAACCGCTTGGGGAGTTGCGAAGCTAACCGGTCTCGCTTCAGGATTTTGGTCGACTTCGCAGGGAATTGAAAAGCAAGAACGGTATGTAAAATTTTCCCCGAAAATGAACAAAAACATTCGGCAGAACTTGATTCAGAAATGGCGAAAAGCAATTCAACGTTTGATCAGCACCCCGTAGTTACTGGTCTTCTCCTCCCCAATTCAAAGTTACCTAAAATTACCATTGATTGAACAAATACTATACCTAACGAAACTCAAAAGGTCTTTTGTTCCCTGATAACCCTCACCAGTAAGTCCAAGAGCGTCCACAGCCTTTCATCCATGCTCGCATTCGGCCCCAGCCGCGGCAAACACGTCGAAGCTACGCTTAAGACTTTTGATCCTGCCACCAAACGATTTATCACAGGCCATCAATTTGTAACCGGCACCCTTTACTGCCGGGGTCTCACGATCCCCTTTGGGATCCGTCTGCATCTGAACAAGATCTCGGCCCAAGTGCTGAAACAGCCCCATAAGAAATTAACATCTCTGGCCTCTGAAATCATCCAGGCTCTGGATCTTCCCAGATTTTGGAAAGGCAAAGTCTATTGTCTGATCGTTACGGCCTATTTCAATAAATCCACGCTTCAGGCCGCCAAATCCAAAGGATCCTTTGTCATCGGAGCACTGAAAAAAAACTGAAATCTCCTAATCCGTGGCCGCCAAAGAAAAATCATGGCCATTGCTTCCACGGATCTGTCCATCTCTGCGGCTTTAATCATCCTTTATTACACATTCCACTAGACCATTGAAGTCTGGTTTAAACAGGCTAAACAGCATCTTTGGCTTGGTGCACTCCACCGGACACGGTGGCAAGGGGTAGTCAAACACCTGCACCTTCGGCCTCCTGACCCACTTGGCATTACTTGGTGAAAAAGGCAAACTACTCGGAACCCATGCTGCCTACTCTGTGTTACCAATTCGATTGGAACTTCGCGGACTTTTTCTCCGGGATTCCATCGATTACTTTATTGAGAAAGAACTAAACCAAAAACTTTCAACCGACATCGTCGAACTGAAAAACTTTCTGTTTGAAAACAATGAACTACTACAAAACGCCGTCTAAAAAACGGCCAGGTTGAGTAATCTACAAGTGTTGGAATCGACACCTCCTCGGGTCGTTTGCCAACGGATCGTCAATTTCTCCGGTTAACCTGCGTGTTTGATGTGCTTAACCCATTTTGCAAAGATTCAGATTCAACTTATAATGGGACAGTAGTGGGTGATTTTATGAAACTCAATGAAAGAGTCCAAGGACACAGGCAAGAAATTCTTTCTCTTGCTCAAAAATACGGCGCAAGAAACATCCGAATTTTTGGATCTGTGGCGAGAGGCGATACGCAGAAAGATAGTGATATCGATGTGTTTGTGGATTTGGAATCGGGACGCAGCCTTCTTGACCACGGAGGTCTCTTAATGGATCTTCAGGATCTCCTGGGTTGCCGTGTTGACGTCGTTACAGCAAAGGGGCTCGGGAGAGAATCAGAAGCAGAGTCCTGAAGGAGTCAGTGCCTTTATGAGAGATGATAAGGAACGGCTCAGGAATATTGCTGAGGCAACCCGTTCTTGATCAACTGAATTCAGAGAGAAACACTCTGACGTTGATTGGTCGAAGATCATCCGAATGAGAAACATTTTAGTTCATAATTATTTTGGCATTGATATTGATGTGGTCTGAGTGCGGTTGAACGAGACCTCCCTGAATTGAAGCGAAAAATTAAAACTCTCTTACAGGGCAAGGACTGAGTTTTAAAAAAGTCGTTTACCAATCAACCTATTTCCTCTACCTGAGTTGGGGTACTCCTTTATTATTGTCAGTTAAGATTCAAAATGGACAATCTAAATTCCTTTAAAACTGTCCATTTGAATCTTAACTGACACCCCAATAGAACCCAATAGAACCTATTGACGACCTAAATCCTGTGTGTTACTCTACCGCCCTGTCAAAATTAGTATCTCCGCTTTTATCCAAAACATGAAACTTATTCAAGTGCTTAGAAATACATTTTTTTTTAGCCCGCCTAAAATTTTTGCCGCATGGGTGGTTGCTTTTACATTGGTTTTTTTAACGACCCCTCCTCTCCACGCGCAGGATACAGAACGTGAAACAGCCGGCGCAGAACAGGCTCGTTTTGAAAAGGAATTGCAGCTTGAAGAAGAAACCCGTTCTACGGACAGTAAGGTAGCCGAAAAAAAATCTGTCATTGAAGAAGGAAGGATCCAACCGGAACCGGCGCTTCAGAATGATGTGACTTTTATCCTGAAGGATATTATTTTTTTTGGTAATGAGCATATTTCTTCCGCTCAACTTAAAAAGTGTGGCGGGAACCATATCGGCGTTGAGGTCAATCTTGAAAGTTTGAAAAAAATCGCAGATGAAATCAAACAGTATTACCGTGATAAGGGCTATATCGCTGCGTATGTGTATCTGCCTCCCCAAGATGTGATGGAAGGTGTAGTGACGATTGACGTGGTCGAAGGCAAGCTGGGCCAGGTGGACATTCAGGGAAATAAGTGGGTCTCAACCCGAACGCTCCGTAGAAATTTTGGAACGAAGTCAGGCCAGATTGTTTTCCTCAACAATCTTCAAACAGCCCTTCGTTTTTTAAATGCCAATCGCAGTATTCAGGCCACGGCTGTTTTAAAGCCCGGGGCAGAACCTCAAACCACCGATCTTGAATTGAATGTCAAAGATCAATTTCCTTTGCATGTCACCACCGACGTGAATAATTTGGGTACGGACAACACCGGGAAAAATCGCTGGGGTCTCATGCTGCATGATACAAATGTGCTGGGTCAAATGGATGAGGCCTTCGCCCGTGTTCAATTAGGCAAAGGATTGTGGTCGGTAGGTTCTGACTACAACATACCTATTAATAGGCAGCACACGCGGGTGGGTTTTTCTTATATTCGCTCGTCCGTGGATGTGGGAGGTCCTTTTAAAGATCTGGGTGTTGAGGGGAGTGCCTCCACTTATTCCCTGTATGTGACCCAGCCGGTTTATTCCACGGAATGGCTTGAGACTTCTTTTCAGGGCGGGTTTGACTGGAAGAGTGTTGAAAATAGGAGCCTTGGGCGTGTGTCGGGTAAAGATGAGTTTCGTATTATGGATCTAGCATTCGCGGCAAAGGAAAATGACCGCTATGGCCGCACCCTTCTGCCGCAATCGGTACATTTTGGTTTTGATAGTTTTCTCGGCGCTTCCAATAAAGTGGACAGCGGATCCACGCGGGCTCAGACAGGAGGACAATTTTTTATTTATCGTGGTTCACTCATTCGTTATCAAAAACTTCCTCTTGAAATGATGTATTCAATGCGTACGGTATGGCAGCTGACTCCGGACCGTCTTGCCCCTTCGGAGCAGTTTCGCTTGGGAGGCGCGTTCAGTGTTCGCGGGTATCCGGAAGGGGATTATCTCGGGGATCAAGGGGCTTTTATTTCGCAAGAGGTGTTTGTACCTTCCTATATATTTCCACCCAAATGGCAGCTTCCGTATTCAAGTGAGCCTTTATATAAACAGGTCCAGGTGGTGGGTTTTTTTGATTTTGGTGGGGGATCGCTCAATCGTCCTCTTGCGGCAGAGGATAAAAGAAAACACTCGGCAGGTCTTGGCGGTGGTTTACGGATTCATCTTTTTGACAGAGTCTTTGCCCGTTTCCAATGGGCCGGCCGTGTGGGATCCAAATCTTCTGATGGAAACAACAGCGTTTTCTACTACGGAATTTCCATAGAAATGTTATAGGTCATGAAGGTATTTTCTTAATATCAATGCATCATCAATCGTTCCAATCTGATTCATTTAGGAGTAGACATTTTTTGAAAAAAACTCTAGCGTTCCTGCTCTTACTGGCGTTCATTCATTTGACGTCCTATTCCATCGCGGTGCAGGCAGATCCTTCTTCCATACCTGAAGAACCGGCTGCTGTCACGGCGGATTTTTCAGCAGGAGCAGGGGAGCTGCCTTCTATCCCGTCCGCAGACTCCGCCACGCCCATTCCCGAGCCCGAGCCTTCTATTATTGTAGACTTTTCCGTGGCAGCAAATCCTGAATTACCATCCCTTCCGAAACCCGCGACTCTTTTAATTCCAGAAGAGACGACCTATGCTGTGAACACCCTTTTGGTAGGTGAAAATCAACAATTAAGTATTGGGGTTGTCAATGCCATCGGAGAATTATGTCCTTCCTGCCGCGCTATTTTGGAAACGGGTTCATTCGTGAATAATGGACAAATCGATATAGTCGGTATTCTTGCCATCATTGCTCCTGTCATCATTAATAATGGAAACATCACGGTTGCGGGAGATCTTCTGCTTTCCAATTTAGGCATTAACAAAGAGCAATTTTTTGCAGGGGTAGCAGCGTTAGCGAAGGATCCTGACATGAAACCGGGATTTATTCTTAACAATGGTGAAATTAATAACCTCACCAAAGGTCTGACTGCTCTGGTGGGATCCAGGGGAGGAGTTCATAATTTTGGAACTATTGCTTCGAAGGGAGGAGTGGTAGGTCTTCTTGCGGGAGAAAGACTGAGCTTTCCGTTGACTTCCGATGGACTGCTTTCCGTGAATATTCAAGAGGGGGTCCCGATTCAAGCTGATGTTTATGATGCGCAGGGCAATCTCATTCATCCCGAGGGTTTGATTACCAATAGCGGTACGATTCAGGCAAACGGTGGTTTGGTGGTTTTAAGCGCAGCTGCAAAACAAGAAGCGCTGAATAACGTCATCAACCAAACAGGTATCATCGAAGCCAATACCCTTGAAAAGGTGGGAGGAAGAATTATTCTGAATGGCGGCCCTTCGGGTGTGGTGCGTGTTCAGGGAGTTCTCAATGCACGCGGCAGTCAAGTGGGCGAAAAGGGCGGTAAAATTAATATCCTGGGTGAAAAGGTCGGGCTCTTTGCAGGTACCCTGATTGACGTTTCAGGTTATGCGGGTGGAGGCGAGGTTCTTGTCGGTGGAGACTATCAGGGTTTAGGGACAGTTTCCAATGCCCTTTATACCTATATGGATCCTTTGGCTTCTATTAATGCTAATGCCATTCTTGAAGGGAGCGGAGGAAGAGTCATTGTGTGGTCGGATCATTCCACCCGGGTTTATGGTTCGATCAGTGCCAAGGGCGGCGCACTTAGCGGCGACGGAGGATTCGTCGAAACCTCAGGTAAGGAATTTTTGGATGTCAGCGAGAGCGATGTGAATGCGGGTGCAGTAAATGGAAAGGCCGGCTCCTGGCTTCTTGATCCAAGGAATGTCACGGTGGTCGCGGGTTCTGGATCTACGAATCCTTCCGGATATGCGGGGGGCGTATTTACTCCAAGTGCAGATACTGCGACCGTAGGAGCCGATACGATTCGGGATTCTTTAAACGCTGGAACTAATGTGGAAATTAATACTGGGACAACCGGAACCGTCCAGGCCGGAAATATTACCGTGAGTTCGCTGATTCAAATGACAGTAAATCCTGGCGTTGCTGTGCAGCTTCTTCTCAAGGCTGCGAATGACATTGGTATTAATGCTGGCACCGGAATCACTTCTCTGGGAGTTGCCATTTTAAATATTATTATTCAAGCCGACAGTGATGGAAACGGGTCTGGCACCGCGACGATTAGCGCGGGTATCAACACAAACGGTGGCAGTCTTCAAATTATGGCCGATGATCTGGTGATGACCGGGATTCTCGACAGCGGGGCTGGTGTAATCAGTATTTTATCGTCGAACAATCAAACGATAGGCTTTGGAGCAACTTCAGGAGGACTGACCGTGAGCGGTGCCGAGCTTCAAAATATCACCACGTCCGGCGGTCTTACAATCGGTGATTCAACCAATGGCAATATCACGGTGAACGGAATTAATTCTACGAATAGCGCCAATGTTACGGGAACGCTTACCTTGAATGCGACGCAGGCTGGCAGCAATGTGACATTTTCAAACAGTGATTCCACGTTCAAAACTTTAGTGGTCAATGCGGCAGACGGTGTTACGGCGAATCGAAGTGTGACTACAAATAGTAATGGCATTACGATCAACACAGATTCAGATGCCAATGGGGTGGGGGATTTGACAGTCGCTTCCAGCAGGACGGTTAATTCCGGGAATAAGCCGCTGAATATTACCGCCAATGATGTCTCGCTGAGCGGTAATTTGAATTCCGGAATTGCAACGA
The DNA here is from genome assembly GCA_023247075.1 of Candidatus Omnitrophota bacterium. Lineage (GTDB taxonomy): Bacteria > Omnitrophota > Omnitrophia > Omnitrophales > Danuiimicrobiaceae > JAHFHD01. Next base: position 54,044 of record JAHFHD010000001.1, read on the forward strand.
CAACATTGCTTATTTCTGATGGTGGGACCATGGGGTTGGGTTCGACCGCAGGGAACTGGACACTTTCCGGTGCAGAGCTTCAGAACATTACGGCGAATGGTCTGGCCATCGGAAATAATACAAATGGGAATATTACAGTCAACAACATCACGGCCGGCAATAGCAATAATATTTCAGGGACCCTGACATTGAATGCAACGGGAAGTGGGAAGAGCATTATTTTTTCCGGCAATGCCTCGACGTTTAATGCGTTGAGCGCCAATGCAGATGACGGGATTTCTATTTCTCAGAATATCACGACGGATACGGGGAACCTTGCGCTCAATGGTGACTTTGACAATGCGGTTGATACGAGCGATAAGATCAACATTACCTCGAGTGGTCGAACGCTGACATCAGCTGGAACGATGACGCTGTCCGCGGCGACTGGAAATATTATAGACTCCGGGTCTCTGACGCTGAACGCGGATAATGGGATCATCCTGAGTCAAGCGCTGACTACCAGTGGTACGACGAGCATAAATTCGGATGCGGATGGGAATGGAAGTGGAGATTTGACAGGAGAGGCGATCACGACGAGCAATGGAGCTCTCAATATTACGGCCAATGATTTGACACTTAACGGTGCGGTGAATTCAGGGACGGCGGCGACGACCCTATTAGTTTCTGACGGAGGGACCATAGGTTTAGGATCGAGTGCCGGGAACTGGACGCTTTCCGGGGCAGAGCTTCAGAACATTACGGCGAATGGTCTGACCATCGGAGATAATACGAATGGGAATATTACGGTAGATAATATTACTGCTGCCAACAGCAATAATGTGGGTGGGACCGTGACCTTGAATGCGACGGCAAGCTCCGGCACTGTCAGTTTTTCGAATAACATTTCAATCTTTAATGCTTTGAGTGTGAATGCAGGCAATGGGATTACGGTGAATAAGAACGTCAGCACGGACACGGGCGGGATTACAATGAATTCAGATTCCAACAACAATGGGTCTGGGACGTTGACGGTGGCGAACTTGGCGACGATTAATTCCGGTGGCCAGGCCATGCAGATCACCTCAGATGATATTAATCTGAATACGAGCGGAGCTTTGAATAGTGGAGCGGCAGCGACAACCTTGTTAACAACAAATGGCAATACGATAGGTTTAGGATCGAGTGCCGGGAACTGGACGCTTTCCGGGGCAGAGCTTCAGAACATTACGGCGAATGGTCTGACCATCGGAGATAATACGAATGGGAATATTACGGTAGATAATATTACTGCTGCCAACAGCAATAATGTGGGTGGGACCGTGACCTTGAATGCGACGGCAAGCTCCGGCACTGTCAGTTTTTCGAATAACATTTCAATCTTTAATGCTTTGAGTGTGAATGCAGGCAATGGGATTACGGTGAATAAGAACGTCAGCACGGACACGGGCGGGATTACAATGAATTCAGATTCCAACAACAATGGGTCTGGGACGTTGACGGTGGCGAACTTGGCGACGATTAATTCCGGTGGCCAGGCCATGCAGATCACCTCAGATGATATTAATCTGAATACGAGCGGAGCTTTGAATAGTGGAGCGGCAGCGACAACCTTGTTAACAACAAATGGCAATACGATAGGTTTAGGATCGAGTGCCGGGAACTGGACGCTTTCCGGGGCAGAGCTTCAGAACATTACGGCCGGGAACTTGGTGATTGGGAATAATACGAATGGAGCAATTAGTGTTCTAAGTGTTACAGGACCTAACAGTAATAATATCGGAAAGGTAACGCTCAATGCCACGTCTACAACTGGAACTGTCACTTTTGATCCAGCCGCTTCAACTTTTAACGCCCTTGAAGTCAATGCTGGGAACGGTGTTTTCTTTAATACGAATGTGACCGCCGATACAGGTGCTGTTTCCGTTAACGCGGATTCGGACGGCAACGGAACGGGAACATTTTCTGTGGTTGCTGGATCGACTTTAAATACAAGTGGAAGCAATCTTACTTTCACCGGCGGTGATTTTAATCTTCCGGGCAACATCAATGCGGGCACGGGGACAGTATTTTTTAATCCCAGTGCTGGGGACACCATTGGCTTGGGAAGCACCTCTGGAACTTATAATATTTCAGACAGCGAAGCGGATCGTATCATAGCGGGAACCTTGGATATTGGTACCGCAACTTCTGGAGATATTATTGTCGATAACTTTACACCTTCAGGCTCCGCCGCCCTTATTTTACGTACCGGCGGCCGTGTGGGTGAAGGAACTGCAGATGCGGGTGCAGATATCACGGCAACCACGCTGGCAATTTATGCGGCTAACGGTATTGATATCGATACGCAAGTCAGCACGCTCGCTTTTGTTAATTCGACCACGGGCAATGTGAATATTGATAATACCGGGGCTTTAACCATCGACTCGGTCAGCGGAATTACAAATTCCCAAAACACGGGAACTGGAACCACGACGATTTCTTCCCGCAGCCCAATGACACTCGCCGTAGATATCATTCAGGCTGGCGCTATTACTCTTTCGGCCGGTGAAAGCGCTGCCACGGGAGATAATTTGACGGTGAACAGTGGCGTGACTGTAAAGTCCACAACTGGCGACGTAACCCTGAAGGCCGGGGACAATGTGATTCTCCAATCGACCTCAGTCGTAAAATCTGATGCTGGAAGCGTGACTTTAACGGCTGGTTTTGGTGACACAGACAGCGCAGGCAACTTGACTCTTGGAAGTATGATTAATGCATTAATCAACGCAATCCTCTCAGCTTTTGGGACCATTAATGGTGATGGGACTCCAGCAACAGATGTGACGGCAGCCTCTCTGAATGCCACATCTGCGACCGGGATTGATTTAGATACAACGGTGACGAATCTGACGGCCCACACCACTGGAGCTGGGAATATTAATCTTGATGAAGCGGATGGAGCGAATGTACTGAGCGTGGTTGCAGACAATGGTAATGCCACAGTAACCAGCACGACCGGAAATCTTGGAGTTAGCACTTTAACCGCCACGGGCGGAACCGCAACACTGACCGCAACAGCTGGAGCGATTAGCGACGCAAATGCTGGAACGAACAATATCA
>JAHFHD010000183.1 GCA_023247075.1 Candidatus Omnitrophota bacterium
GTTTATTTAGCATTTTGAAGCCATTCACAGCCTTGTCATTCTGAAGGAGGCCGTTAGGCCGAACTGAAGAATCTAGCGAATGCCAGATCCTTCACTACGTTCAGGATGACAACTGATGGAGACTTCAGAGAGCTAAACAGCTACCAAGAATTTTGGTGACAGACAATCCATTTTCGGCGAATATTGAGTCATGAAATCTGTTCATTCAGTGTCAACTAAGCGGATGAAAGAACTGGACCAGATTGCGATTCAGGAATACGGGATTCCAAGTCTTGTACTAATGGAAAATGCAGGACGTGGAATTAGTGAGCTAGCAGCTAACATTCCACATATTTCAACGGTTCTCGTTGTCGCTGGAAAAGGAAATAATGGAGGTGACGCGCTTGTGGCTGCGCGGCATTTATCAAATCAGGGAGTTTGCGTGAGCGTAGTTTTACTCACTCACCAAGTGGCACTTACAGGTGACGCCAAAACAAATTTTGAAATTATTCAAAAAATGAAAATTCATTTTGTTACAATTGAGAGCGACCAAAAGATTGGTAAATTTAAAAAGCTAATCAAATCTTCAGACTTGGTAATTGACGGAATTTTTGGAGTCGGACTTTCGCGGCCAGTCAGCGGATTTTTTGCGAAGGTGATTGAATGTGTGAATCAAGCAAGTAAGGATGTCATTTCGGTTGACATCCCTTCGGGGCTTGATGGAGATTCAGGGAAAATTCTGGGTGCTTGCGTGAAAGCAAAAATAACAGGGACATTGGGAGTAGCCAAGCGAGGACTTTTCAAAAATGACGGACCGAAATACGCTGGCGAAGTGCGCGTGATTGACATTTCAATTCCACGGGAGTTGTTTGAGAGCGTGTCATTCCCGCGACACGTCTACGAGTGCGCACATCATCGTAGACGGACATCAAGTCCGTCACGATGAGTACTGGCGTATTAGCGCCGGCAAAAGCGCGAAGCGGGAATCCACTGATCCTGGATCCCCGCTTAAAGAATGCGGGGATGACAAAGTGAATATGAAGCGAAGAATATAACTTTAGTAGTACAACATTTATTGAAGGGAAAATAATGCAAAAATTTGATCTTCTAGTAATCGGCGGCGGGCCTGGCGGATGCCACGCAGCATCTTACGCATCGTCAAAAGGTTTAAAGACCGCGCTTGTTGAAAAAAAATTAGTAGGCGGAGTTTGTCTTAATTGGGGCTGCATTCCCACAAAATCACTTCTTTCGTCTGCCAAGCTGCTTGAGCGAATGGAAAAGTCGCATGATTTAAATGGCGAGCCATTTGCCATCAAGCCAAATTGGATGGGGCTACTCGCAAAAAAAAATCTCATTGTTGCAACTCTTCGAAAGGGAATGGAAGCTCAGCTTGAACGTTCCGGAGTGGAGCGATTGAACGGCTGCGCGAGATTCCTGAGTCAAAATCAAATTGAAATCGAGAGTGAGAATGACAGACAAATTGTCGAATCTAAATATATTCTCATAGCAACTGGCTCAAAACCAAGACCATACCACGGAATTCCGTTTGACAGCCGCTCCTTCCTTTCTTCTGATGATATTTTGGGAATTGATGCTCCACCCGCGAAACTCGTCATTATTGGCGGGGGTGCCGTTGGTGTTGAATTCGCTTCACTTTTTCATTCATTAGGTTCAAAAGTTGTTATTGTTGAAATGACGGACAGACTCTTGCCCGGTATTGATTCTGACCTCGGTAAGCGGCTTGAAATCAGTTTCAGGCGGCGTGGAATTGAAGTGGTGACACATGCGCGCGTTTCGGGTTTTGCCAAATCAGGTGCGTCTGTTCTTGTCCAACTTGATTCCGGAAAAAGTTTTCAAACAGATCAAGTGCTAATTTCAATCGGTAGAATGAGAAACACAGATGATCTTGGGCTTGAGCTCGCTGGGATTGAAAAGCAGGGCGATTCAATCAAAGTGAGCGACTATTTTGAGACAACTGCTCCCAATGTGTTTGCAATTGGCGATGTGACGCTTCTACCTCAACTTGCTCATGTGGCGTCTTTTTCCGCGACTTGTGTCATTGACCAATTGGTTGCTCCCGGGAATAAAAAATTATTTCCAAAACACGCCATTCCAAACTGCGTGTTCTCTGACCCTCAAGTAGCAACGGTTGGATGGTCAGCCGCTGAAGCTGAAGCCAAAGGAATTTCGATTCACGAAGCCAGAGTTCTTTTGGGAAGTCAGGGGAAATCGCATGTTGAAGGCGAGCTTGAAGGATTTGTCAAAATCGTGGTGCAAGAAGACAATCGGGTTGTGATTGGCGGACATGTTATGGGCGGAGAAGCTTCTGAGATGATTGGAGTTCTTTCGCTTGCAGTAGCCAATCAGCTCACGGT
>JAHFHD010000184.1 GCA_023247075.1 Candidatus Omnitrophota bacterium
CACTTGTCGATGGCCTGCAATCATTGTCTTGATCCTGCTTGTTTAACAGGATGCCCCACGGATGCTTATGTCAAATTGGAAGATGGTATTGTCAAGCATCAGGAGGATGAATGTATTGGGTGCGGCTACTGCACGTGGAATTGTCCTTATGGAGTTCCGCAGTTCAACGCAGAGCGCAACATTGTGACCAAGTGCGACATGTGTCACAGCCGCCTTAAAGAGGGTCAGCTTCCGGCCTGCGTGGCTGCTTGTCCTGAGGGAGCGATTCAAATTGAAAAAGTAAATGTTCTCAAATGGCGCGAAAATCACAGCGGGGCCGATGCTCCCCAAATGCCGGATTCTGGTATGACGCTTTCAACCACGCGCATTACGCTTCCGAAAGGAGCGCCTGAAAATATGCTTCGAGCAAACCGCCACAGAATTGAACCCGAGCAGCCGCATACCTCCCTCATTTTCATGACAGTTTTGACTCAGCTCGCAACCGGCGGTTTTCTAACGCTTTGGCTAGGAGACCTTCTTGCGCATTTCATTTCTTTTTTGAAGCCCTTGCAAGACTTCCTCGCTTTTGGCGCCTGCGGAATGCTTGCAGTGACTGGGATTGCGTTATTCGCAGCAATTTTCCATTTAGGACGTCCACTCTACGCTTACAAGGCGCTTAGAATGTGGAAGCGCTCGTGGCTTTCAAGGGAAGTGCTTTTCTTCGCTCTTTTTTCTCATATTGGAGCTGGTTATGCAGGTCTTAAACTCGCAACCTATTTTGGGAAAGTTTTTATTCCTGATGGTTTTATGTTTGCACTTGGCGGCCTTGTGGTTGCGTTTGGTCTGGCTGGAATTTATGCAAGCGCAAAAATTTATCTGGTTCCCGCCCGCCCGGCTTGGAATACGGTGAGAACGCCAATGCGATTTTTTCTCACTGGTTTTATTTTAGGGCCCTTGTTTGCACTCGTGGTTTATGCGTTTTATGTGATGATTCAGTCACAGGGAAACGTGGGGCCATTTTTTAAAGGACCGGCACTTACGCTGCTTGCCATTTCCGCTCTGGCTGGTTTTCTCCAATTACTCGTTCTCTTGTCACGTCTTTTTTCACTTAAAAGACAGGAAAGCGATGAACTTTATGATTCCGCCTTCCTTTTAGTTCGCCATTTCAGGAGACAGTTTCAAGCTCGGCTCTGCTTTCTATTTTTGGGTTCATTTATTCTGCCGTTTGTATTGTTCCATATTTTAAGTTCAGGAGATTTGTCCCGAGGAGGATTTGCTGGGTTTGCTTTGGTGAGTTTTGGATTGTCGCTTTTTGGCGAACTTTTGGGCCGCTACCTTTTCTTTGTAACCGTCGTCCCCAAAAATATTCCCGGCTCTTTTTTCACAACCACCGGAGGCGGCCATTGAACCCGTTTTTTGAATCTGCCAAGCGCCGGCTGGGGCTGGATATTCAGAAAGAGAAATATGCGTATGACACCGACGAACAGTTTGGGTGGATGTCCAAAGCAAAAATACCAGACCATTGGGTTGCCACAACCTGCGGGTATTGTTCAGTTGGGTGTGGAATGTTTATTGGCGTGAAAGATGGAAAAGCAGTGAGTGTTCGGGGAAATCCGAATCATCCGGTAAATGACGGGCGCCTTTGTCCCAAAGGACTTGCGGAACATTATGCGATTAGCGCGCCGAATCGGGCGAAGTGGCCGCTCTTTAGGGAGAAAGGAAAAAAATTTCAAAAAGTCACTTGGCCTTGGGCGATTCAAACAATGGTAGAGAAATTTAAAAAAACACAGGCAGAGTACGGCGCTGAATCAATTGGCGTTATTAGCACAGGTCAGCTTGTGACCGAAGAATTTTACACGCTGGGCAAGCTCGTCCAACTTGGACTCAGAACGAATAATTATGACGGGAACACGACGCTCTGTATGGCAAGCGCTGTTTCGGGTTACAAGCGCTCATTTGGAAGCGATGGTCCTCCGGGGTCTTATGAGGATCTTGAAAAGTCTGATTTGATTTTTTTAATCGGAGCCAACATTGCCGACAATCATCCAATTTTGTGTTACCGACTCGAAAAAAATCTGCACAAGACTTTAATTGTTGCCGACCCGCGCGTCACCAAAACTGCAATGATGGCAGACTTTTATCTTCCCGTGAAACCCAGAAGCGACATCGCATTACTGAACGGCATGATGCATCTCATTATCAAAGCAGGAAAGGTGAATCACGAATACATTCGCGCTCACACAAACGGATTTGAAGAATTGCGCGCGCACCTAGAGAAATTTACACCTGAACATGTGAGTGAAGTCACCGGCCTCAGCACCGACCAAATCCGAAAAACCGCATTTTTGTATGCAACC
>JAHFHD010000113.1 GCA_023247075.1 Candidatus Omnitrophota bacterium
GACGAACATGAAATCGACCGCATTAATATTTTAAGAGCGTCACTTCTTGCTATGCGTATGGCTGTTCTTAATTTGCCGGTAACGCCAGAACTGCTTTTGCTAGATGGAAATCAAACCATTGATTTGCCCATTGACCAAATTCCTGTGGTGCGCGGCGACGCACGGCTGGTTTCCGTAGGAGCCGCATCCATTGTTGCAAAGGTGACGCGTGACGAATTAATGGCTTGCTACGCAGTAAAATATCCCCAATATGGTTTTGAAAAACACAAAGGCTACCCAACCCGCGAGCATGTCCAGGCGCTCAAAAAGTTTGGCCCTTCAGTCATTCACCGAATGAGTTTTGGACCGGTCAGAGCTTGTTTGCTTGAGGCATCCGTATGAGTCAAAAAAAATATAATCATGTGACAGGCAAAACAGGCGAGCAGCTTGGGATTGAGTATTTGAAAGAGCGAGGGTATCAAATTGTCGGACATAATGTCAGAGCGCCCTTTGGCGAAATTGACCTTGTTGCCCGCGAAGGGAACGCGCTCGTTTTTATTGAAATAAAGGCACGGCGTTCACTTGCGTTTGGGCGTCCGGAAGAAGCAGTGACGCTTCAAAAAAGAAAACAGCTTGAGCGCCTCGCTTCCTGGTATTTAATGAAGCTCGGAGACGACAACTTTCCCGTTCGTTTTGACGTTTTGTCAGTTCTGCTTGCTCCAGGCGAGCTTCCCGAGTTTCGATTGATTCAGGGTGCATTTGATTAAGAAGTTGATTTGGCGGAACACTGGAAACCAAATTAAAAACCACCAGGATTTTTTAGCCGCTCAATTTTAATTTGAAATGGACGATTCATTAATGCATCAAATCGAAACAAGGTTTAAGTTTGAAAGCCCCAAAAATTTTTCTGGTCTTATTTGCGTGTATTTTGATTGACCGCTCTTTGTCTCCACCTTTTGCTTTTGCAGAGCAATCGGACACAGTTCAAGCGCTCAAGCGCAAAGTCGTTCACTTTGAAGCAATCGACCTCGGCGTTTACCGTTGCGGCCTGATTTCTGAAGAAGCTGCCCCGCTTCTTAAAGAGCTTGGCGTTAAGACGGTGATTAATTTTGACAATCAGAATGAACGCGCACGAGCAGAATCAAATCTTTTAGAACATTTTGGCATTTACACGGTTAGGATTCCGTGGAGCGGGTGGGATTATCCAAGTCAAGCAGTGGTGAAACAGTTTCTAACACTCATGAAAAATCCAGAGCTCAGACCCATTGTGGTTCACTGCAAACGAGGGTCAGAGCGCACGGGTCTTGCCATCGCACTGTGGCGGGTCGATGCGCTTGGTTGGACGGCAAACCGGGCATATGATGAAATGAAGCAGTATGAATACCGAAAGTTTTTACAAGGGCATCTCAAAAAGTATTTGTACCAATTTGCAAAGGACCATGGGGACAAAACAGCGAAGCTTACAAATCCATTTGAACGAATCAAAACGAATGTGTTTTATTATTTTTTCCAATTGAGGAAATTGAATCCATTTTTAAAACGCCATGAAATTATTCACCCGGCCTAAATTGAGAGCAGTTCAAGCATTTTTACTTTTTTTTGTTTTACTTCCATCCGTTTCACTTCTTGCTAAAGAAGAATTAGTCTATGACTCGTACACGGTCGCGCTCCGCGAACCGAGTGTTTTAAATCCCGAAATCCAAAGAACTCACGCGGACCATCAACTTGCGGCGAGAATTTTGGAGCAACCTTTTCGCCCAGCCGGTCATGCAATTGGAAAATCAGCCGAGTGGGTGGAACGCCATCACATCGACGACAAAACCATTTGGTTTTTTGACAAACTTGCTCTTCAAGGAATTTTTCCAAGTTTGCATGGTCCTAATGAAGGAAGTTTTGGGACTACGGGAATAAAAGGGCGGATTGAAATCGACCGATTACTCAAAATGGAGCAGCGCTCTATTTCGCTCAATGCGTTTGGAGCATGGGCGCCGAGTGTGCATTTTGGCGGAAGCGATGTGTATGTGGGAACTAACTATGAGCTCACGCTGCCAGAGGCCAGCTGGTATCACAAAGGACTTGTTCGGTATGCGCGAAGTTCAAGCGAAAGTTTTTATGGAATCGGCAATGACACAAGCCGCGGCAGCTGGTCAACGTATCAACCGGAAGAACTTAAGTTGGAAGGAACGCTTGGCACCAAGTCAATTGCGGGGCTTGATTTGAATTCAGCTTTTACGTATCAAAAAATGAACATTGGAAATGGCGCCCGGCCGCGCGTTTGGAAAATCAAAAACCGTTTTTTAAGTCAAAATATTCCGGGCATTAACGGAGGCGATTTGATTGGAATTAAAGCACATCTTTCCTATGATTTTCGGGACCGGCAGGATGAACCTAAAAGTGGAGGTTACGGCAAGCTTGAAATTGCCTACAATCACGACACCGGTGGAGAAGATTTTCAGTACCTCACACTTTCTGGCTCGCTCGCGCATTTCTTTAAACTTTGGTCTGACCGGCGCGTCCTCGCATTTCGATTTTTGGCGGAAACAAATCAAGATCTTGCCGGCGGAGACGTCCCATTTTTTAACATGGCGCGTCTTGGCGGCTCAAAGCCCTGGGCGGGCAGCGAATTGCTTAGGTCTTACCGGTTCAACCGGTTTTTCGATTCGAGCCTTACAGGCGGGAGTGTGGAATACCGTTACAATGTGTACCAATACGGTGATTTTGGAGCGAATGCATTCGGTCTTTTTGACGTCGGCGAAGTTTTTGATGGGATTAGGGATTTTTCATTGGGAGAACTCGTGTATTCTTACGGCGGCGGGCTGGACATTAAATTTCGAGGGAAAACACTCTTAACTCTTGCTCTTGCACATGGAAATGAAGGGTCTGAGTTTGAGGTAAATTCTAAGTCGTCCTTTTAAATAGTTGTAAAAAATTTTGGGGAAATAAAATGAGCACAAAAAGGAATCTCAAAAAGTCATCTTTAGCTGGAGCGCTATTTGTTTCGGCCGGATGTCTTTTGCTTATTGCAAGCGCTCAAAACTCCGCTTTTGGCAATGAAAGTTTGAGCGAGCGGGTCAAGGGGCGAGACACCTCGTTTTACCGCGATTTTTTTGACAGCACCATCTACAACCCATTTGCAAGTTTTCTCAGATTCGATGAATTGAGCAACAAGATTTCGCGCGCCAAAAAAGCAGCTTCAGATGTAAATCTGTTTGATGAAGTTCCCGATTCTGCTTTTTTTGTCAATCGCCATGGGAAAATCAAACTTGATCAAACGGCGCTCAAAAAAGGACCGGAAGAAGGAAATGGACCGAACGTGGAAGAAACTTGGAAAGTATTCAAAGGAAAGGGAGAAGGAGTCAGCCCCGGACTTTTTATTGAGGATGACCATGGCGTCAAATACATTCTTAAGTTTGACCCAATGAGCAATCCTGAAATGGCTACTGCAGCCGAGGCGATTGGCCACCGATTTTTTTATGCGATTGGTTACCATGTTCCTGAATATTATTTGGTGGATTTTAAACCCTCTATTCTTTCGGTGACTCCGGATGCAACTTATTATGACGAAAATGGATTCAAGAAAAAGCTCACGAAAGAAGCGCTTTGGGATTTGATTGACCGGGTGCCCAAGCGAAAAGGAGGCCTGATTCGCGCTTCGGCAAGCAAGCTGATTAAAAATTCAAAAGGGTATATGGATTTTGATGGCCGCAGGACATCTGACCCTGAAGATTTAATTCCCCACGGAGACAGGCGTTCTATTCGCGCGCTTCGCGTATTTGCTTCTTGGCTCAATCACTATGATTTGCGCAAAGGAAACACGCTTGACGCAGTTGAAACAAAAGATGGCGCCGAATATCTCAAGCACTATTTAATTGATTTTGGTTCAACACTTGGAAGTGCTGCAAATCACGCCAAAGTTCCTGTTGCAGGTTATGAACACATTGTGGATTGGCAAGAAATTGGCAAAGCAATTCCAACTCTCAAAATGGTTGAAAAACCTTGGGAAAAACGCTGGGACGAAGCAAATCGAACCGTAGCTTACCCAGCTTTAGGTTATTTTGACAATCGTCACTTTAATCCGGGCAAGTGGAAAACGCAGCTTCATTATGATGCTTTTAAAGCGCTGACCAAGGGTGATGCATTTTGGGCAGCGAAAATCATCATGTCCTTCTCGGACGAAGATATTCGCACTCTTGTGGAAACGGGTGGTTATTCTGACCCCGAGCTTGGCCGCGCTCTTTCAAAGATCTTGATCGAAAGAAGAAATCTAATTGGCCGCTACTGGTTTTCAAAAGTGACGCCGCTAGACCAGATTCATTTATTTCACAATGAGGGAAACACATACGAAGCCACATTTAAAGATCTTTTCACTGAATACGGTTTTGCCGACTCCGCTTCGTCTGAATATCGCTGCAGCTTAAAGACAACTTACCGGGATTCTTCCAGCTCAGCTGCTTCTGAAAGCAAATCATTTAACACCCCGTCGTTTTCTTTTGAGGTTTCAGCACCCGAACGGGTTGAGCGTCTCATTCTTCGCGTTCAAGCAAAACATGGGTCGAGTGGCGAGTGGAGCACACCGCCCCTTCGAATCGAACTTTTGCCTGATGGAGCCGGGCAGCTCAAACTTGCTCGGATTGACCACGGAGCTTAACGCTCCGCGTGTATAGCTCCCCTTCTTAATCATGTCTGATTTCTTGCTCCGGTTGATTCAACCCGTTATTCCTGTGCGCCGCGAAGAGTGGCGCAAAACTTTCCTGATGTTTCTGTATTTTGGTTTCACCATTTCCACCTTGTACATTTTGAAGCCGGTCCGAAACTCTCTATTCTTAAGCGCAAATGGTTCTGAGCGTCTCAGGTATGCCTACGTGGGAGAGGGATTGTTTCTCTTACTCTTCACATTTTTTTACATTGCTTTGTCAAAGAGAATTTCAAAACGGAATATTTTTTTTAGTATTACCACTGCATTTTTCATCACCAATCTTCTTCTCTTCCGATTTCTATTTCGATTTGGCCACGAAGAATGGCTGTCTTTTATTTTTTACATTTGGGTGGCGGCCTATTCCATCACCATTGTCACGCAGTTTTGGACGCTTGCCAATGACATCTTTAATCCACAGGAGGCCAAGCGCCTATTTGGCTTCATTATTAGCGGCGGCAGCATCGGTGGAATTTTGGGCGGCATTGCCACACAGCGGATGGCGCAGCAATTAGGAACTGAAAATTTGCTCCTGTGCGCAGCAGTTCTTTTGGGTGCTTGCCTTCTTTTAATTAATTTAATTTGGAGTGAAGAACATTCAAAAAACCAGGAACACTCTGAAGAGAAGGATGTTCGGAAAGAAAAATCAGACCCTGTGCGCTTAAGAGACAAATCAACGTGGAAACTTTTTTTTGGCTCAAGATACCTACTCTTGATTGCGGCAATCGTGGCATTTGCAAAAATTGCATCAGCGATTGTTGACAATCAATTTAATTCGGTGGTGGAACACACGATTCTCGAAAAAAATGCAAGAACGGCTTATTTCGGAGGTTTTCTCGCAGCTTTAAATGGTTTCTCCTTGTTGATTCAGCTTTTGATTGCAAACCGAGCTCTCCGAAACTTCGGAGTTGGATTTTCACTTCTCCTACTTCCAATCGGACTTTGTGCGGGTTCAGCTGCTTCTGTTTTTGCATCCACTTTGACAATGGCGGTGACCACGAAAGTATGTGATGGAACTTTTAATTATTCCATCAATCAAATGGCAAAAGAAATCCTTTATTTGCCGATTCCAAGGCGCTTGCGGTATCGGGTGAAACCTTTAATCGACATGCTCATTTACCGGTCTTCTAAAGGCGTGGCCGGTCTCCTCATCATCGCAGCAGCGTTTCTATTTAGAATCTCAGACGAAAGGCTTGGAATCTTAATTTTGATTCTTGCTCCATTTTGGATTGCCGCTGTTTGGTGCGTTCGAGGTGAATACATACAAGCGATTAAAAAGCTGCTCGCAAACCGTGTTTTGAAAGTGCGGGGATCTTCGCCTGATTCAAAAGAAGCACATCAAGTGCTGGCCAAATTGGACGGGGAACGTTCATTTGAAAAATTGAAGGCATTTCTGACTCACCACTCATCCGTTACGCGCAAGCTTTCGGCGACTGCGATGCTCGCATTTTATTCTGGAAATCGCGACATTAACCGGGTGAGAAAGCTAGCCGAGGAAATGTTGCGTTATGAGGCGCTTGAAGCAAAAGGAATCAGGCTCAAATTTTTGGAGGATGCTTCAACCCGAGAGAAAAATGATTTTCTAGATGCCTATCTAGTCCATTTTTCGGATTTAAAGCACGCGAACATGAAAATAATTCCAGAATTAAAAGAGTCCGACTTAATCCATAAACTTTCAGATTTCGTTTTGGATTCTCAAGAGACAAATGTCAACAAAAGAAAAGCAATTCTGATTCTCACGCAATTTGGAACCCAAAGCGCAGCAAATGCACTTCTTAGCATTCTTTCAAAGTCCCAGGATCATGCAACACGATTCAATCTCATCCGCGCACTCAATCGGATTTGCTCGAGAGGTTCTTTAATCCAGTTAGATGAGCAGCCCATTAAAAAAGAAGTGTTTGATGAGATCAAGCACAATGAATCACTTTTGACCATCTTAAGTGAGTATCAAATCAGAAAACCAGCTAAAAGCCTAGACGATGATTATTTGGCCGCGGCTTTTCAGGCGCTTTGGGAAGAAAGTCTCGAACGGATTTTTAGACTGCTCGCCCTGCTTTATTCAAGTGACTCCATTCACGTGATTTATGACCGACTGGTTGAGCTGGAGCCGGACCGGCATATTCAGGCGAATGCCCTTGAGCTGCTTGAAAATGTGGTGGAGCCTGAAATTGCAGGCAAACTTAAACCGCTTTTTGAGGACGGTGTAAATCATCCTCACTCGGAAGAAAATATTTTGGAGACAATCAAAAATTTTTTAAGTTTGGAAGACAGATGGCTTCGTGTGTGTGCCGTATTTTTGATTGCCGAACTCGGTCTTCACGAATTTCGAGATGACTTGAAAAGCGCTGAAAATTCAGGCATACCTGTTTTACAAGAGGCAGCAAGCCTCGCCCTTTTAAAATTGGAGCGGCCACACTAAGATGAATGCAAAAGACCTTGTTAAATCAACCATTATTTTCGCCGCCCTTACTGCGTTGTTAGGATGCGCCACTCAAAAACATCCTCTTCTTTTAAGTGGAACTGATTCTGGAGCAGGGGCATTTGTTTGTCTTGAGGACAAGGCCAAAATTCCTGCATTTTTCACGCGTTTTTTTAAAGGCCGCGACCGCACGAGTGAAGA
>JAHFHD010000114.1 GCA_023247075.1 Candidatus Omnitrophota bacterium
TATTTCGGATGGACCGCTTCACAATTACTGCCCGCTGTTTAAAGCAAATGACCAAATTACAACGCAATATGACATGAGCGCTGTTGAAAAGATTGGCCTACTTAAGATGGATTTTCTGGGCTTAAGAACGCTTACGGTGATTGACAAGGCATGCCGCTTGATTCAATCAAGACGGTCTGTAGATGTTGGAATCGATGAAATTTTATTGGACAATCAGGCAACCTACGAACTTTTAGGACGTGGAGAAGCCATTGGTGTGTTCCAACTTGAAAGTTCGGGGATGCGTGATTTGCTGAAGAAAATGCAACCGACGCGATTTGGCGATTTGGTTGCGCTTCTGGCGTTGTACCGCCCAGGACCGCTTGGCAGCGGAATGGTTGATGATTTTATTCGAAGAATGCATGACTCCACATTGATTAAATATGACCACCCAGCCCTTGAGCCAATTCTAAAAGAAACATACGGTATTATTTTGTACCAAGAGCAGGTCATGCAGATTGTCTCGACGCTTGCAGGATTTAGCATGGCAAGAGCAGATTCGCTGCGCCGCGCCATCGGTAAAAAAATTCCTGAAATTATGGACCGTGAAAAGAAAACTTTTATTGAAGGTGCTCAAAAAGGCCGGGTAGATGCAAGAGTAGCTGAGCGAATTTGGAATTTAATTGAATATTTTTCAGGCTATGGATTCAACAAAAGCCATTCAACTGCTTACGCATTTATTTCTTACCAAACTGCTTATTTAAAAGCTAATTTCCCCAATGAGTTTATGGCGGCGCTGCTCACTTCAGAAAAAGACAATACTGACAAGCTGGTACAATACATTGAGGAGTGCAAGCGGATTAAAATGCCGGTGCTCCCTCCTTCAGTTGGAGAGAGTCAGTCAGAGTTTTCTTGTGTGGGGGATACCATTCGTTTTGGTTTGAGCGCAGTAAAAAATGTGGGTTTGAGTGCGGTAGAATCAATTCTTGAAGCGCGAAAAACAAAAGGCCGATTTAAATCCTTGCCTGATTTCGCAGAGCGTGTTGACCTCAGGCTTTGCAATCGGAAAGTGATTGAGAGTTTGATTAAGTGTGGCGCTTTTGACGAATTGAGGTACAAACGAGCCCAGTTAATGGCGATTGTTGACCGAACACTGACTTTGAGTTCCAAAGTGCAACAAGACAGAAATCGCGGCCAACTTTCGCTTATGGACCAGATGAACCCTGAGACGGATGGTGGTCTTGGGGTCATTGACGTGCCAAGTCTTGATGAATGGCCTGAAAATGAATTACTTGCTCATGAACGCGAACTTTTAGGTTTTTATGTGAGCGCACATCCGCTTGCAAAATATGAAAAGTTAATTAGGTCTTTTGCCACAGCAAGATGTTCAGAACTTTCAGGCCTTAAAGATCAATCTGACATTGCAATCGCCGGCATTGTTACCACTTCAAAAGAGGTGACGACAAAGAAGGGTGAGCGGATGGCATTCGTGAGTCTTGAGGATCTTGATGGAAAAATTGAAGTGATTGTATTTCCAGAACTTTTCAAATCGTCCAATGCTCTGATTGAGAAAGACCGCATTATTTTTATTCGGGGAAAAGTAAGCGCTCGTGAAGACACGCCAAAAGTAATTGCAGAATCGATTGTTCAGCTTGATGCTTTGAGCAAGTTGCCTCCCAAAGTTATTTCGATTGATTTGAGAACCGCCGGCCTTGAAGTGAACACGCTTCAAAAACTAAAGGAAATTTTGACCCATCACCCGGGAGAAGTGCCGGTTCATCTTCACTTTCAAGATTCAACTGGACGTAGGACAATTATGCAATCTGGAGCGGGCTATTCTGTTGTTTCAAACCCTTCTTTGTTTGAGGATTTGGAAGGGCTTCTTGGTAGCGAGGCGGTACGAGTTAGTTATTAAGTGTTTCAATTTTTCTATTTTGGTGGAACTCCTTCATTTAAAACATGTTACGAAGTAAATTCCACTTGACACAGGTAATTCCATTTGCTATCTTCTTTGTACAAAAAGACTTAGCGCAATGAAGGGTGAAGCAAGCTGATCCTTTCTTGTTTGTTCTCCAAAATCTCGCTCCGGTGGAGGGAATGGAATGACCAAAAAAGATATTGTGGCAAAGGTTTCAAACGAAACCAATCTCACCCAAATTGATGTTAAGAAAATTGTCCAGCGAACATTAGATGTAGTGCTTGAAAGTCTTGAACGAGGTGAGACTGTTGAGCTTCGAAATTTCGGCGTTTTCAAAGTAAAAACTCGGAAAGGCCGATTAGGTCGAAATCCCAGAACTGGTCAAGAAGTTCAAGTGCCTGAAAAACGAGTGGTTGTATTTAAGCCGGGTTTGGTTTTAAAGAGTCAGGTTAAATAGCGCAAGCGGGGAGGAAGCAGCAAATGGCAGTCAAAGGCAAGGTGAAGTGGTTTTCAAATGTAAAAGGTTATGGTTTTGTTGAGCAAGAAGGTGGGCCAGATGTGTTTGTCCACTACTCCATGATTCAAGGAGATGGGTATAAAACTCTTACGGAAGGTGATTTGGTCAGTTTTGAAATCGTGCAGGGCGAGAAAGGGCCACAAGCCTCAAACGTAATACGTGAAGGTGCTCCAGCAGCGGATCAAAAGAAATAAACTCCCTGTTAACGGGCGCCGCGCCCAACAACCTATTGAACAATTCATTAGAAGTTGAGCGCAGTACTGATTTCCGATTTTTTTAATTGATGGCAATCGGTGCCGCTCGATATTTTAAAGGCCCCAAACGACGAGAAAGTAATTCACTCGATTGGGGCTTTTTTATTTTTATCATTACCTTATGGCGAGATCTCTTAGGCGTTTTTTTATTTCCAAAGCACTTGAAAAAAATAGTGGCGATGCAAGTGGTGCCACGATTCTTTTGACTCAAGGTGAGACTCATCATGCCAAAAATGTTCTCCGCATGAAAGAGGGCGACCTGTGTTTTCTCTTTGACCGGAGCGGCTGTGAGTATTTAAGCCGATTCGAGCATTTTCACAGAAACGGGTGCTGTGAAGCAAAACTCCTTGAACTTTCTAAAAAAGACAGAGTGAGTCAATTTCAGCTAAGTGTTGCGCAAGCGATTCCCCAGCACCGGAAAATGGATTTTATTGTAGAAAAGGCAGCTGAACTTGGTGTTTTTGAAATCATCCCGCTTGAAACAGAAAGAACCATTGTCCGTGTTGCCAAGGAACGGGAAAGCAAAGTACATCATCGCTGGAACAGAATTTTAGAGGAAGCCTTAGGACAGTCCAAAGCAACTATTTTTCCCGAAATTGCACCCGTCACATCTCTCAGTAAATTGTGTGAACAATTTGACCGGTTTGATCAAGTCTTTATTTTCCATCCGTCTCAAAATGTGGAAAATATCCAAAGTGCATTTTCTCAAGTCAAGACTCTCCTGATGGGTATTTCACATCCGCTTCTTAAAATCTTGTTTCTGATTGGTCCCGAAGGCGGATTTTCTGAAAAGGAAATTGATCAAGTAAAGGCATGTGGCGCAAAAGCAGTTTCATTTGCATCTAGTATTTTGAAAACGGACACCGCATTTATTTCAGCTGTAAGCATTGCTCAGTTTTTATGGGGAGAATAGAGAAGAACTGAGTAGCTTTGAGCCGCTGGTTTCCTCAGCCGGTTATTTGGGCGACTGTTCGTGACAGTGGAAAAGTGAGCTTCAAACGTTTACAATCAAGCTCAGAATTTTTGGAAACTAAAAGACTTCAAACCATATGAGGACGGTGGGTATATGTGGCCGATGATTCAAATGCCTAGTGAAATGAAAATTGACTGGCTTCTAATTTGGATGAAATTTGGGTGGATGGACATTCTCTTCGTGATTGTTTTTGCAATGGGTGTCTTTGTTGGATTTAAGAAAGGACTCGGTGGTGTGTTGCCGCGTGTGATTGCGCTTCTTTTTTCACACATGGTTTCCATCGAATACAACCAGCTGTTTGCCGCATTTCTCCAGTCGAAAATTCCATTTCCTATTGCAGTCTGGGAAGTCCTCATCTATTTAACCCTCGTGATTGGAGGATTCATACTTGTGGAAATTTGTTTTCTTCTGCTTTCTGCCGTGTTGACCTTTCAATTTAAAAATCCTGTGTCAAGTGTTGGGGGAGCTATTTTGGGTGGAGCTGGAGCCATTTTATTTTTTGGGTTTGTTGTCTTATTCTTACTATTTTTCCCATTCCCATCTTTGAGAGAGGGAATACAATCAAAATCACTGAGCGGACCTCTTTTAGTTCAAGTGGGTCCAAAAGTTCACGGGTTATTTGCTCCATTCATCCCACAAAGTTGGCGAGCTCTTAAATCGTGACGCCGCTCGCTCGTGATTTTTATGAGCGGAACACAGAGGTGGTTGCTTTTGAGTTGATTGGGAAAGTTTTGATTTTTAGAGAAGGCGCCAATCTCTTGAGGGGTCGAATTGTAGAGACGGAAGCTTATTTTGGAGCAAACGACCCAGCAAGTCATGCGCACCGGGGCCCCACACCTCGCAATCAAGTGATGTTTGGTCCTCCTGGATTCAGCTATGTTTATTTTACGTATGGCAGCTGCCACTGTTTCAATGTGGTGACCGAGTCAAATGGCACACCGGGCGCAGTTTTAATCCGCGCACTTGAGCCAATTGGTGAAATAAGTCAGATGACACTTCGACGCATAAAGACGGCTCAAAGTAGAAAAACAATTCGACTTGAGCATTTAACCAATGGTCCTGGCAAACTCACACAGGCTTTTGGCATCACGCGCGCTCACTCTGGTTTAGATTTGACGCAGGAACCGCTATGGATTTCAGATGAGAGTGGGCATGGTGAAGCAAAAGAAATAGAAATGATTAACATTGGCGTTACAAAGCGCATTGGAATTAGTCAGGCGAAAACCAGCTTACTTAGATTTTATCTTGTTGGAAGTAGTTTTGTTTCCGCTTCATCTCTAAAATTGAAAAGTGTTGAAATTTATGTTGGGCCAGTAAATGGAGTTGCGACATGATGATGTACAGTGAACAAATAATCGAGCAGGTTCAACTTTCCTGCGACATTGTGGAGGTGATTTCTGGTTACATACCGCTCAAGCGGGCGGGTCGGAACTTCAAAGCCTGTTGCCCCTTCCACGAAGAGAAGACACCTTCTTTTCATGTCAACCCAGACAAACAATTTTTTCATTGTTTTGGATGTAGTGTCGGGGGTGACGTGTTTTCATTCTTAATGAAATTTGACCACATGAATTTTCCGGAAGCAGTTAGGCACTTAGCAGCTAAAGCAGGCATTCAGCTTCCTGAAAAAGCAGACCCTTCATCGGGACCTGACCGTTCACTGAATGAGCGATTGTACTTGATGGGTTCTGTTGCAGCAGAATATTACCACGCACAATTACTTCATCCTGAGACAGGCAAAGAAGCACGCGCATATTTAAAGAGTCGTGGATTTGAGTTGTCTGAGATCAAAACATTTCAATTGGGTTATGCGCTTCCAGAGTGGCGCTGTTTACTTCAGGTACTGACAAAAAGAGGTTTCAGGGAACAGGAAATGCTCAGTTCTGGCATGATTTCAAGGTCAAGTCAGGGAAGCTTGTTTGATTTGTTCCGTGGGCGAATTATGTTTCCGATTATGAATGCGCAGGGCAAGGTCATCGCGTTTGGTGGAAGGGTGATGGGAAAAGAAGAGCCTAAATATCTTAATTCTCCAGAGACGCCTATTTTTAGAAAAAGGCGGGAGATGTTCGCGCTTAACTTTGCAAAACGGGCTTTGTCAACCAATGCACCGGCCGGTAGAAAAATGATTATTCTTGAAGGTTACATGGATTGCATCCGGATGCATTCAAGCGGCTTTCATAATGTAGTAGCTACCTTGGGAACAGCGCTTACGCCTGACCATGTGCAGATTCTCAAGCGGTATGTGGATGGGGCCATTATTATGTTTGATGGAGATAAAGCTGGCGAGCAGGCTGCTTTAAGAAGTCTTGATATTTTCCTTGAAGAGGGGATGCCTATTCAGGTGTTGTCGCTTCCAGATGAGCTTGACCCTGATGATTTTGTCCGACTCAAAGGACGAGACGCAATGCAAGAATTGATTGAAAAAGCTGAGGATATTTTTGATTTTAAACTTCGCATTTTACTCACACGTTACAACCAGGCGGATTCTCTTGGTCTCATAAAAATTACAAACGAATTTCTTGAAACATTTGTCAAAATTAAGAACCCGATTCTCTTAGACCGGTATTTAAGGCGTCTTGCAATGACGCTTGGTGTTGAAGAGCGGTCTCTTCGTCTTGAACTCGGAAAACTCAAAACGAAACTTGAGCCGCGCAAACCTGTGGATTCTCAGGAAATAAAACCAATCCGTACTCAGAATCAGAATCAAAATCAAAAAAGAACTAATTCAGATGAACCGCTTGAAAGGATGCTCCTTGATTTGTTCTTAAACCACCTCCAGTATTTAAGTCAATTTAAAAATGAATTTCCAAATTACCATTTTTCTGATGAGCGGGTTCAGCAAGTGGTTGAAGCGCTCGGGGTTTTTGGTGATTCAAATCAAGAAGTGACCCTTTTGCTTCCAAAATTGTTTCAGCGTTTTTCCACCGATGCTTTAAAAACATTTGTGAGCCAATTGATTATGCTTGAGTGGAATTCTCCCGAAGATCGTGAGCAGGCTTTTTCAGATTGTCTTTCAAAGATCAAAAAGAGAATGAAATCTGAAGAGCTCACGCGTCTCAGGAATCGAATTAGCGAGGCAGAGTTGCGGGACGACCAAAAAACTGTTTTGACCCATATGAAAGCCTACCAAGAGCTGCTTGATCAAGCTCATGGCGTTTAAAACGGGACCTGATTTAGGCGTAAAATTAATAACCCGTCCAACAATCTTTTGTGGTACAATTTCGTCTTCATTTTCATCATTCCAGAAGGGCCATGAACTGCAAAATCTGAGTGTTTAATATCAATCATGTGCAAAGGAAGGCAATGAAAAAAAGTTCTCTCAAAACACGTTCGTCCAAAAAAAGTCATCCCGATGCAAAACAACCTGCTCAACAGAAAAAACGGCTTGAGCATATTCGCAGGGTCCACACCAAAGTTAGTGTACAAAAAATAGAAGACAAAGCTGCTCAACTAGAAAAGGGTAAAGGTGTTGGTGCAAAATCGGCTGCTGGTCACCCGATGAATGTGAAGGCAAAGAGCACCGAGCCAATTCACAAAATTCAAGAAAAACTGATTTCTCTTGGCAACCGCCAAGGGTATTTGAC
>JAHFHD010000115.1 GCA_023247075.1 Candidatus Omnitrophota bacterium
CGTACCAAGCGCCATACTCAGCCCGTTTGCGGTCAACAACAAGTTCAAAAATTTTGGGGTAGCGAGTTACTTGTGTTTTGAGCAATAATCTACGCGTAAGCTGTCTGAAAGATTCTGATTGAATAATTCGGAGCACCTCTTCGCCGACTGACTCTGAAAAACGAAGTTGCTTGGCCCAATAATGAAGCTGCGCCCGGTCTCTTGGCTTCAGCGCTTTTGCAGCCTGCTCAATCAGTTTGATTCCCGTAATAAATTCGCCGTCTGACTCAAACCCTTCGCGGCATTTTTGCTCTGTGCGGGACTGCCAGGAAGCCACTGGGTCTGTCCATGCTTCAATGGTGTATTCATAGCGTGTATTTTTCTGAGGTGTAAAGATTCCCCTCCACCAGTCATTTTGAAGAAATGTCATTGGGCTTTCTTGCCAAAAAGGCTTGCCAGTCTCGCGATAAATTAAGCTTGCTTGAATCGTTTGACTCCCATCCCTAAAAGCGGTGCACTCCACGCAAAAAGGCCGACCGACCATCCATTTGATGGGAAATGAGCCTCCTTCAATTTGCAGCGAAGCAGTCATCGCAGATGGCAGCGAAGCAGTCGCTAGAGATGACGGCGAAATATCTTCAATCACGATGTTTTGAAAAATTTCACTGGCAATCTTCCTAGGCTCAAAAGAACTAGCTGTTTCTTTCTCTGGTAGATTTTCTTTTTCTGTTTGAATTTGTGTGGATTCTGACATCATTTTACTCATCACATGCCTTCTTCTCTAAGCTCTCACTTCTAACAAAATGATTCCAAGGGGTGGAAGTGTGAGATCAAGCGCAAAAGGTTTTCCTTGCCAGGAAGCTGCTTGGGTTTTGAGCTGTCCAGGGTTAAGAACGTCGCTTCCGCCAAATTGAAGGTTGTCACTATTCAACACTTCTTCATAAATTCCCTCTGCTGGAACTCCAACGCGGTACCCATGTCTCACCACAGGCGTCATATTGCACACCGCCACCACAAAATTTTTCCGGTCACGCGACCAACGAATAAAACTAATGACGCTTGACTCTGCATCCGAAAAATCAACCCATTCAAACCCCGCATACTCAAAATCCATTTCATAAAGACACGGGTGTGTTCGGTAAAATTGATTGAGCGTTTTTACCCAGGTTTGAATTTGCCGATGCGATTCATAGCCAAGCAAATGCCAGTCAAGTGATTCAAGGCAATTCCATTCACGGCGCTGAGCAAATTCAGCACCCATAAAAAGTAATTTTTTGCCCGGATGAGCCATCATGAATCCAAAAAGTAATCTCAAATTTGCGAATTTTTGCCAGTCGTCTCCCGGCATTTTTTCAAGCAAAGCTCGCTTGCCATGAGCCATTTCATCGTGTGAAAACGGCAGAATAAAATTTTCTGAAAAGGCGTAAAGAAGCGAAAAGGTAAGCGCGTTTTGATGCCATTTTCGGTGAATAGGGTCTTTTGAAAAAAAGTCGAGTGTGTCGTGCATCCAGCCCATATTCCACTTCATTCCAAATCCAAGCCCGCCAAGGTAAGTGGGCCTGGAAACACCTGGCCACGCGGTTGATTCTTCGGCAATGGTCACAGCGCCTGGAAACCGTGAGTAAATGATTTCATTCAGCCGTTTAATAAAACTCACGAATTCTAAATTTTCGTTTCCTCCGTTTTGATTTGCTTCCCACTCGCCCGGCTGCCTCGAATAATCCAAATACAGCATAGAAGCCACCGCATCCACCCTAAGTCCGTCGACGTGATATCGATCAAACCAGAAAAGGGCGTTTGACAAAAGGAAATTGCGCACTTCATTTTTTCCATAGTCAAAAATAAAAGTCCCCCACTCGCGATGCTCCCGCTTTTTCCAATTTCCATACGCGAAAATTTCCTGGCCGTCAAAATTGGAAAGTCCGTAGCCGTCCGTTGGAAAATGTCCTGGCACCCAATCGAGCAAAACCCCAATTTGATTTTGGTGGCAGTGATTCACAAAATACATGAATTCCTGCGGCGTGCCAAAACGGCTGGTAGGGGCAAAAAAATTAACCACTTGATAACCCCATGATTCATCAAGAGGGTGCTCCATCACCGGCATAATTTGAATGTGGGTAAAACCCATTTCTTTGACGTAACTCACAAGTTCGTGCGCAAGCTCGCGGTAAGAAAGAAAACCATGGTCGGAGGTTTCGCTCCGACGCCAGGAGCCCAGATGAACTTCATAAATCGAAACGGGCGCGGCAAGTAAATTTTGCCTTGCCCTTTGGTTCATCCACTCAACGTCTGACCAATCGAATGGCTCAAGACTGGTGACGCGCGAAGCGGTTTGCGGTCTTAACTCGGTTGCTTGTGCAAAGGGGTCTGTTTTAAATCTGACCGCGCTGTCACAACCTTTCACTGCAAATTTGTAAAGACGATCCTCGGTCAAAATAGGAACAAAGAGTGCCCAGACTCCGGAAAAATGCACCCGTGTCATTGGATGTGCGCCCGGCCGCCAATGGTTGAAGTCGCCAACCACACTGATGCTTCTTGCATTGGGCGCCCAGACTGCAAACTGTACTCCCTTTACTCCATTAATCGTTCGAATGTGCGCGCCAAGCTTTTCATAAATGTTCAGATGATTTCCCTCGCTAAAAAGCTGTAAGTCGAAATCAGAAATGTCTGGAGGAAAAGCATAGGGGTCTTCTGCCTCACATTCTGTGCCATCGACGTCAAGTGAACGAATTTTGTAAGAAAGAGGGTGTTTTGATTTCGGTAGAAATGCTTCAAAAATGCCGCCCTGATTTACTCGTTTCATGCGAAACATTTTTTCCTGACCCATTCGATTTAATTGGACCGCCACCCAAGCATGAGTGGCTCGGGGAAGAAATGCGCGAATTGAAATCTCTTTTCCGGAAGCATGAGGGCCAAGAACATCAAACGGCTCGTTCTCGTCAAAGCAAAGAACGCGCTCGATTCCGCGCTCAATGACAATGCTTGGCGAGTAATTCCGACTCACCTTTGTTTTACGCAATTTGGTTTTTGTTTTCGGTGTTTTCAAATAGGCTCCGAAGTTGTTTTGAAACCTTGGAAAAATGACGGCGCTCTTTGTCAGTGGGCAATGATTGTACCACAAGCTTTAAGAGGATTTAATGGGAGAAAATGCTTTGGTGGTTTTGTTCTTTGCTAACCTATTTTAAAATAGCGCTCGGCTTCTTTAATGATTTTGATCATCATGCGCACCGCTTCAAGCGGATATTTTCCAATCGACGTTTCCCCAGAGAGCATCACGGCGCTCGTTCCGTCTAAAACTGAATTGGCAACGTCCGAAACCTCAGCACGGGTGGGTCTTGGGTGTTCCATCATGGATTCCAGCATTTGGGTAGCTGTAATGATGAACTTACCTATTTTGTTTGCCCTCAAAATCAATTTTTTTTGAATCACCGGAACTTTTTCAACTCCAAGCTCAATGCCGAGATCTCCGCGTGCAATCATAATTCCTTCTGAAACCAAAAATATTTCGTCCAGATGCTTGAGCGCGACCGGTTTTTCAATTTTAGAAATAATTGGGGATTTAAATTTTAAATCGGCCATCAGTTGCTTCACTGTAAGCACATCATACTGCGACCTGACAAATGAAAGCGCAACGTAGTCAACTTTAAAGGGGGCGGCTATTTTTAATGCAGCTCGGTCATGTTCTGTAAGTGTCGGCAGCCGCACAGGCGCATTTGGAAGGTTGATGCCTTTGTTTTCGCCCAGCATGCCCCCTGAAATTACCACACAGTTTACCTGAGCCTGAGTCGCCTGAAGCACGCGCAGCTCAATTAAACCATTGTCAATAAGAATGGGGTCGCGGGCCTTAATTAAATGCGAGAAAAGAGCACATGAAGTTGAGAGACTGCCCTTGGGTGCTCGGTCGTCATTTAAGTGAATGACCACCTCTGCCCCCTCTTTGAGCTCAAGTCGCCCCGGCTTTGCAAGAAGCCCTGTGCGCACACGCGGGCCCTGAAGATCCATTAAAATTTGAATTTTCCGCTTGGATTTTTTCCGGAGATTTCTGAGGGTAGAAAACCAGGTAATTAAATCAGACTCTGAAGAGTGAGACGTATTGATGCGAAAAATATCAACGCCGGTTTGAACCAGTTCTTGCAAAACCGACTCTGACTCACATGCAGGTCCAACGGTAGCGATTACTTTAGTTTTTCTTGTGCTCATAAATACTCATCAAAGCTGCGTGAATATAGGTTACCACTTTTTAAAAATAAAAAAGGCTGCTCCCACAATGAATGCGAAACCAACGAGATAATTCCACTTGAGCCCTTCCTTTAAGTAAATGATGGAAAAAATGCTGAACACAATTAACGTGATTATTTCCTGAATGGTTTTGAGCTGCGCCGTGCTGAATTGAGAAGAACCAATTCGGTTGGCCGGAACTTGAAAACAATACTCCACAAATGCAATCAGCCAACTAATGAGAATAACTTTCCAAAGAGCAGCATGCTTGTACCGCAAATGGCCGTACCAGGCAATGGTCATAAATACATTTGAAACAACAAGCAACCAAATCGCAGTCATATGCAAAGTGCCTTAAGAAATCAAGATGTTTTTTGCGCGGCTTAGGGCGCCGTCGAGATTAGTGAAAACGTTTTCTGCTCCAATCTCACCCATGAGTCCGGACTCTTCAAGCGCTTTCATCGGTTGATGCCGCACGCCTGACAAAAGAAAGTTGATTCCATTTTTTCTGGAACCTCGAAACACCTGCCTGAGCGCATTGAGTGCAGTCGCATCAATGGTGGGTACGTGGCGCATTCTGAGAATTCTTACTTTTGGCTTTCGCTCAATCCTGCTGATTGTTTCGACAAATGTTGAAGCGATGCCGAAGAAGAAGGGCCCGTTGATTTCAAATATTTCGACTTCTTTTGGAATTTCCTTTTTGCTCACAGCATTTGGGTCATCGCGCTCTTCCTCGTCAGCAAGTTCTCTTGTAATGACCCCCATGTCGGCTGTGAGCGACAACTGATGCATAAATAGGAAAGCAGCAAGCGCCATTCCGATTTCGATGGCAATGGTTAAATCAATGGTAACTGTTAAAATAAATGTGATGAGTAGTACAACTGCGTCACTTCTTGGGGCTTTTAATACCATTGCAAAGGAATGCCATTCGCTCATTCGGTAGGCAACCATAATGAGAATGCCTGCAAAAGCGCTCAGAGGAATTAAGGCGGCCCATTTGGCAAAAAGAAACATAATGAGAAAGAGAGTTGCTGCATGAACCATTCCGGCAACCGGCGTGCGGCCTCCATTGTGAACGTTCGTGACCGTGCGCGCGATGGCGCCTGTGGCGGGCATTCCTCCAAACAAAGATGAGACGATGTTTGCTATTCCCTGCGCCACAAGTTCCATATTGGAGCGGTGTTTTCCTCCAATCATCCCATCCGAAACAACGGCTGAAAGCAGCGACTCGACACCCGCTAAAATAGCAATGGTCACTGCCGACGGAAGAAGCGTTTGAATTAATCCCCAACTCAAATGAGGGAGCTGGGGAATGGGCAGTGTGTGGGGAATTCCGCCAAAGCGGCTTCCAATGGTTTCAACTGGTAATTTAAAATGTTGAACTAGAACTGTTGTCAGAATAAGTGCCACAATCGAGCCGGGAATTGTCTTGGTTAGTTTCTGCCATCCCCAAATTGTGAAAATAGTGACAAGGCCGATTGCTAATGTCCACGGGTCAAGCGTATTCAAGTGTTCCCCATAAGCCATCCATCTTCCCAAAAATTCGGTTGGAATATGGGCGATGGAAAAACCAAAGAAATCTTTGATCTGCGAAGTAAAAATAATGAGTGCAATTCCAGAGGTAAATCCGATGGTAACCGGGTAAGGAACAAACTTAATCACGCCGCCAAATCGCGCAAAACCCATAATCAAAAGTATGATTCCTCCCATGAATGTAGCGACCAAGAGGCCGTCCATCCCATGCTTTTGAACAATGCCGTAAACAATTATGACAAATGCACCGGTGGGCCCACCAATTTGGACACGGCTTCCGCCAAGCGCCGAAATAAGAAAGCCGGCTACAATTGCCGTCACGAGTCCCCGGTCAGGAGTGACGCCGGACGCAATCGCAAATGCAATGGCAAGTGGAAGCGCAACAACGCCAACAATAATTCCTGCGATGAAATCGGCGTGAAATTGAGCGAGCGAATAATTTTTAAGAGTGCTGATTAATTTGGGCTGCAGCATATTCTCATCAAACGTACAAAGCGTAAGTTTCTTTACTTAAATCGGTAATGCTTAAGTAAGGCGTCGGTGTGATTCGTGAATCAAAGAAAAAATTCTTAACCCTATTGAGTATAATTTGAAATCATTTCTTTCCCTTCCACAATAGCTCATGAAAAAGAAAAAGCCTTTGGGCATAAGCAGGTGCCTTCTCTTGCGAATCGCTGCTTATTACCAAAGGCTCAAAGATTATTTTTCCGTCAGGCCGCTTAAGACCTGCTACCCGCTCCGCGATTTAACGGCGGCGGAACGAAGGCATTTTGTCCAGGATTATTTCGGATTATACCTCTCTAAAAGTGTTGTGTTATCGTAAGGCATGATTTTTTACGGACACACACTTGGCCGCATGTCCGTAAAAATAGGGTTGGTAAATCAATTGGGTGATTTAAACAGCCTGATATGCCTCAGAGCACTTTTGCCAGCCTTCTGTGCCCACTTGAGGATTGTATTCGCCTTTCAATGCCTTTCTTCTAAGGTCTTCCCTGACATCGCCACAAACTTTTTGAGCATTTGTCGCGGCAGCATTGTCTGCTGTACCCTCGTTGAGCGCTTTGGATATATTACCTTGGACTGTTTCAAGCGCCTTAATCACAAGCCGTGATTTAGCAGTATTCGGCACTTCAATATTGGGAAGTGCTCCTGCCTGAAGCAAAGGCACACCAATCAGAAAAAGCACTCCTGCAATTACCATGTTTTTGACCATTGCGATATTCCTTTCTTTTAGTTAATGCAAACATGCTAGTTATTTTGAAAAACTATTGCTTTGCTGGCTTTGCCTCATCCACTGGAGCCTGGGGCGTGGATTCTTTTGCTTCTTGATTTAACGACATGTTCAAATCTTCATCTTCCCAATTGTCGTCATAATCTTCATCCATCGCTTCATCAGCATCTTCATCAGCAGCACTTACCACAGATCCGTTGTCTGGTGTTTTTGCTTCA
>JAHFHD010000185.1 GCA_023247075.1 Candidatus Omnitrophota bacterium
ATTAACGGTAGTGGTGCTTAAGTTGTCTGTCACGGTGCTTGAGTTTTCCACGCTATAAACCGGTGCATCTTGAAATTGAGTGAGGGTGGCTTCATTCAGTGTTGTGCCTTCAACTAAAGGGATGAAATCAAGTCCTTTGGTTTTGACTGTGATGGTTCCCTCACTCCCCATTTGTTTTTGATCACTCACGAGATTAATAAAAGCGATGTGGCTTGTGTTGAATGCACTTGGCAATGCGTTTCCACTTAATGCAAGGGTGTAGTTTTGGGTGGCGCCAGTGAGTAACAGGAAGTAATCTGCAATTCTTCCCTTCTCATCTACCACTTCTACTTTCAGTTGTTTTCCATTGGGTCCTGAAACTGCAAGGACAATTGAAGTGCCTAGATTCTGGGGTTTTCCAATCAAGATGGGCAGATGGTCTTCTCCAAGGTCTGGGATCTTGTCTTTGTTGTCATCTTTAAAGTATCCCCATCCGATTTGACCAAAGACAAAGTCATCATCATCTGAGAGGCTGTAGGTGAAGCCGATGTCACTGGATGAGGTTTGAATGCGTGTGATGGTTCCGTTTGTACTCGCGTCATGCTCATTAACGGTAGTGGTGCTTAAGTTGTCTGTCACGGTGCTTGAGTTTTCCACGCTATAAACCGGTGCATCTTGAAATTGAGTGAGGGTGGCTTCATTCAGTGTTGTGCCTTCAACTAAAGGAGTGAATTGAAATCCATTCGCTTTCACATTGACTGTTCCGCTTGCAGTTGCGCTGGTGCAATTTGAACTTGAACAAATAGTTCGGTCATCGATTACGATTGAAATGAATTTAACTGCTGTGACGTCAAAGTCAATGCTTCCAGACTCAAAAGCCGATTTGATTAAGGTTTGTGAAATTTCAAAATTTTGAATTGATTCTGAAAGTCCATTGATATGAAGTGTTACTTTTTTTTGATTTTTGTCCTCTAAAACTAGTTTGAGATTTTTCTGAGTAACTGGTTGTGGGGCTAGTGGCGAATCTGGAATGCCATCATTATTTGTGTCCTTAAAAGAAACCCAGTTGGTAGCACTTAGACCTAGGGTAATTGACGATTTTGTTGTGTCCCAAGGTTGATTTCCAAAGTTGACGAGCGTGCCGCCAAATCGCCGAAAATCAAATGTGTCTTTATTGAAAACCCCATTTCGTAAATCAAAGTCGAAGCGAAACTCACGCGGATTAACAGTAGCCACATCATTTGTCACTGTGTTGAGTGTTCCTGCCGTACATGGATTTTGATTTAACGTCGCGCAAGGCTCAAGAGATCCAATACCCGGCTGAGCCGAAGAAAAATCTGTGACTGCATTTGTTGTTTTTGGAACCACAGGTTCAAAATTAAGCCCTTTGATTGTCAAATCAAGAAAACCAGTTTTATTTACCGGGGGAGCATAAGGTTCAAAAGGGTTTGAGCTATTAACAAATATAAAATTAATGAACCTTACCTGGCTTAGTAAAAAAACGGGTGATTTTTGATTCAAATCAAGTTTTGTAATTATTTTAAGGTTAGCTTCAACTTCTTGTTGTGAAACAGAAACGGTTAGCACGTGTTTATTATTCTCTGAAACTACGCACCCACTCGTTTGATTACATACTGGTTTGTACAAACTATCTTGAAACTCCACCTTGAAACAATTCACGTTTTTGCATTTGTTATGGTCAGTTTTAAATCCAAAAACAAACGAATTAAGATTTGAAAGATCAGCAGTTTCAATTTCTTTTGTACCGCCGCTGTCAAATTGAATTGAAAGACCTGCCCATGAGTTAGTTGGTTTCACATCAAAATTAAGGTGCACTTGATTTGTAGAAGTTAATTCAAAACTGCTGTGCTGAAGCGTTGAATTTTTATCAAGAACACCAACATTAGGTCGATTAGGAAGTATCGTTATATTAGTCTCGCCAAAGTACAAAGGGTTAACTTCTCTCTCCCCAATTTCAAATTCAGAATTTCGGTACACATCGATTGCCCTAATGTATTCATTCAAGTCACTGCGAACCTCAGCAGAATTAGAATCACTTGAAGCTTGAGACTCTTTTACCTTTCCAATAAATTGTTCATATGTCAGCGTGTCGATAATTCCGCTCAAATTATAAATCCACACAACCTCAACACCGCTCTCATCTCTGCCAATGACATACTGAGTGCCGTGAGTATTCAAAAAATCAACATCGCTTGGGCCATGCTCTTTATGGAAATGGGAAGAGATTGAAACGTGAGGGTTTTCAATGAGGGACGCGACCGGCGGAAGTGCGCGAATAAAT
>JAHFHD010000116.1 GCA_023247075.1 Candidatus Omnitrophota bacterium
TTTTTTGCCCTGTGCTTCCTTACGTTCCTTAAAAAATTTCAAACATTCATCAATAAATTGAATTCCAGCATCGTAGTCGCCGATTGTATCGTAGAGGCGGAGGATGGTGGAGATAGGACGAAGCGACGCAATTAGATTATAGCCTTCTGGAGGTAATAATTTTTCATATTTTGTTCTTAAATTTTTTATTAGTTCATGAATCACTTCCACTTTACCTTCATCTCGGTATTTAATTAATACCTCATATTGCATTTTTTCATCTAAAAATGGTTGGTGGTTTGGCGAAAGAATTAGTTCCATCTGTAGATTTTCTAAAGCAGCTTCATACTTACCTTCATATTTATAGAGATCTCTTAACCAACCGCGTGCCAGACCATTTGGGTGGCCTTCATATAACCAATATTTTGGGTTGTCAGCTTCGAGAAATTTTTTCTCAGCCTGATCATATCGTTCTTGCTTAACAAGCATCCTACCTTCTCGTTGCAGTTGATTTGTAATTCCTATTTTTTCAGTATTGCTTATTTTAGGATCATTGTGAGTTTCAAAATTCTGTGCATTAATTTTCACAACAAAATAAGTTAAGAAACTTGGTAGAAAAATTAATGCTAGAAATAGTTTTTGTTTTCTCATTGCCTTTGCTCCCAACCTGGCAATTTAACAATCCATTTATCACCGCTCTGCTCTACCATTGCGCTATGTCTGCTTATTGCTCTGGCGAAAAATGCTTCGAGTTCCAACATGTCTTTACTATTTCCAATCAAATCAGCTACAAAATCACTCACCGTTTTATTCCATTCTCTATCCTCAGCGGTAAGGACGTAATTTGTAAAGTTGGCGACAGTGCCGAGAATAGTTCCATCGAAAAGATGAACGTTGTCTCGAACATAATCATGGTGTTTAGCTCCGACGATTTCAATGTTGACGAGTGGTCTTTCAAGATCACCGACTTGATACCCTCCAATCTCGTCCTGATAACCAGCCAGATGAGGTTTTAAAGCAACTCCCCCAATCTCAAACTCATTTAAAATATCTTTTGTTCCATACACATTGACCACCACATTTAAGTTAGCTTCTGTTAGATCAATGGGCGGAGTAGCGGCTAGTGTCTTCACTATTGCTTTGATTTGGTTGAAGAGATACTCATGGCTCGAAACAAAAGATCCTTGTTTAAGTAAATCCATTGTTGTTTGCACTACTTGATCAATGCTTGATAAGGTTAATTGTTTTGCGAGATCAGCTAATTGTATGAGTTCTGTTTCAATTTTGTCGAGTATTTCTTTTGCTTGAGTTTTGACTTTACTGGTGATGTCAATCAAAAAGCCCGCCCGTTCCACAAAGGAACGGCTAAGCTCATTTAAGGTAATGGTGACAGCTCCTAGTCCTACCAAGCTTTTTGAGTTGTAACCTGTTTGTGTCTCAGAATTGTACAAGTGATTGACCATCACTTCAGCAAGAGGTAAAAATCCTCCTGAATATCCTGCTCCAATTAATTCCCGCTGCCGGTTTGAATCACCCATGATTTGAAAGTATTGTTCCATTGAACTTCTGATGTTTTGAGTTAAAGTTGCTTGTTTGGTTGAATCAAGAGTTTCAATCAGGTAATTTAGGATGCCTTTGCTGCTGTTGAGTAGTTTATTGATGAGTTGATCAAAAGCAATGCCTAAAGTTGCTGTGAGAGGACTAAACAGGGCGGGATTGGCTAGTGTTGCCCAATTTAAAATGTCTTTTCCAGTAAACCCCATTCCAATTAATTGCAAAGCAACAGACTCAAAATAAGTGGGAGCGAGAATAATATCTTGAATCGCTGTTTTGTTCTCACTTTGAGCGACAATGTCATTTCTTAAATTGAAAAGGTAATCAGGACTATTGAGGCCATTGTCGTTTCCAATGCCGTTCACAAGCACGAATAAATCCCGGTCTTGACTCGCAGATGCAGGCGCACTTGAAGCTGAAGGTGCTTCACCAACCAGACTAGCTGATGCTTTGGCGATTTCTCCTCCCAGAAC
Source organism: Candidatus Omnitrophota bacterium (assembly GCA_023247075.1). Lineage (GTDB taxonomy): Bacteria > Omnitrophota > Omnitrophia > Omnitrophales > Danuiimicrobiaceae > JAHFHD01. The sequence continues at coordinate 2,007 of JAHFHD010000116.1, forward strand.
AGTAAAGTTAAATAAAAATGGAAGGGTCAGATTTTTGGTTTCTGATTCCGGTGTGTTTAAATCATCTGGGACATTGATTACAATCGGGGCATGAAGCTCTACATCCCCCTGTTCAATCCAGCCGTCAGAAGTCATCCAGGGTGTGCTCGATGAATTTTCCGGAGCTCGCACGGTGATTATGGGAGTTCCTTCAATCCCATAACTCCAGCTTGAAAGTGTTCCGTTCTCATAGGTTTGGTGAAGCGTGGCGTTGTCATTCACTGCTGTTTCATAATTAAAAGTTTGGTAGGAAAGAGTTCCTGATTGGTCTTGACTGAGCCCCGTGATGCGGGCTGTTCCCCCTACGGGGACTGCTACGCTGCCCCCTGCGAGGACTGCTGCGCTGCCCCCTGCGCCAAAGGTTTCAACTGTTTCACCTGTTTGTGTGTTGTAATCAATCCTGCTGGTTCCACTTTGCCAGGTCCAGATGTTTCCGTTTGTGGTAACAGTGGCTTGCCTTAGTCCTGCTTCATCTTGATAAATGCCTTCCTGGGTTTGACGATTGAAGATGGATGAAAAGGCGCTGATTGTGTTTTTAAATCCCTGTGCTGTGAAATGGCCAATGCCTTCAATTGCCTTTTGACCGAAGGAAACAACATTACCAACCGCATTCACAACGCCTTTTCCAAATTTCTGTATTCCTTCTCCAATTTTAGAAAGAATGTTTTGTCCTTTTGATTCAGTAGTATTAGATTCACTGCTTCCGGATGAACCACCAGCAAGACCAGCAGCAATGGAACCCAAGAATCCACTAATGAATTGAGTTGCAATGGGGGGAGCGCCAAGCGCATCAAGTCCAATGCTTGCGCCGACAGAAACAAAACCACCAAGGGTTTGACTGCTAGTTAGTGAATTCTTGACAGCATTAAAAACAGAAACATTTGGATTTAAGGCCCCTTGGGTAAATCCTCCTGCGGCTGCTCCTACGGGGATTGCGATGAGGGATGAAATGCTTGGGTCAAGGCCAACTGCTCTTCCCGCACTTTCTAATCCATAGATGGCAAGGCTTGCTGACAGATCTGGGAAGATGTTTTTGAATGCACTTGAAAAAGTGGAATTGGGTTGATTCGATATACCACCGCTGATGGCGCCAACAGAAAGTCCAAGAATTGAATTGAGCCGTGGATCTAAATTGAGTTCACGGCCAAAAGTCATTACGTTATTAATGACGACTGTGGTTTTAAGGCTGTTTTGAATTAAATCCATATGCGTGAAACCAGCTTTGATTTGTTTATTGGTTAAGTCTTGGGTGGCCCCGAGAATTGCTCCGGTTGCAAATGAACCTGCGAAGCTAGAGAGTTCACTGGGAAGACCCAGAGCAGAAAGCCCTTTTGAAATTCCAAAGCTGATTCCAGTGCCGAGTATTTGATTCGCAAGTTTGGTAGAGCCTAAAAGTCCTCCTAAAGTGTGGGAGAGCCCGTGAAAAGCACCTGTTACTGCTTGAAACGCATTGCCAAAGAGACTAAATGCACCCTGAAAGGCATTTGAAACAAAGCTTGTGAATCCAGAGCCAAAGACTTGGTTAGAGAAATTGCCAAGTGCGCTTCCTAAGTTTCCGAGAGCACCTTTAAGAAATCCTCCGATGAAGTCAAGTTTGACAAAGCTAAGGCCAAGAGTGCCGATTGAGAGAATTCCACTGAGCCAGTCTCCTTTAATAAAGTCAGTGAGAATGCTTGCTAGACTAAAGATAATTCCAAGGGGCTGAAGGCCTGGGATGATAGAGAGAATCGCTCCGAGGAATTTAAACAGGCTTCCCCAGAAAGCACCTCTGATTTGTTTGGTTTCCTGGGTGGTGAGGAGATGGGAATGAGGGATGGGGAATGAGTCATGAGGAATGAGAGAAACATCCAGCATCACAGTTCCCTGCCATTCTTTTAAGAATCCAGCTTTCGTGACCGTGAAGGTTTCATTTTCTTTGTCTTTACCGACTCCCGGGTCAATAAAGGTGACAGAGTCTTTCGTGACATTTGTAATAATAATGTAGTGGTTGCCGCTGATGTGGGCGATGAGGTGAATGCTGTCATTCTGAGATGAAGTTTGAGTTCCCATGTCATCCTGAACGGAAGTGTCATTCTGAGGCGAAGCCGACTTGTCCGCCAGCACTGTGGTGGAAGAATCTAGCGAACTTAGATCCTTCACTCCGTTCAGGATGACACGCGAAGAACTCAGAATGACAGCACTTGAAAACACTTCTTCCAAATCCTCATAAGTGAGCTGGTACCCTTCCGTCTCAAGACCGTAAAGAGCGGCTGTTTTCTTTAAACTAAAGAGGGAGATAACTAAATCGCCAGAATCAAGCGGGGTGATAATGCCTGAGAGAATATCAATCAAGACGCATTTGACCGCAAGGTTGATTCTTTCTGACTGCGTGTCATGAGGAATGACACCAGAACTTTCTAACAAAGCCTCTAAAGAAAGAAAAGCTGATTGACCAAAGTGAAGGGATTTTGGGATTCCATCTTGGTCAAACCAGTGTGAGAAAATTTGGTTTAAATCATTTTGAGAGATGGGGACAATGTCTTCATGGTTCAGAGTGAGTGAAGTGTAAAGGGCTTCTTTTTGGTCACTCGTCATTAATAGGTATTCATTCATCAGGTTTTTGACGGTTTGCTGAATGGTGGTAACAGATTTGAGGCGGTCTTTGAGTTCGTCTGAAGCAAGAAGATTTGATTCAATGGTTTGAAGAACTGAAGAACTTTGAATATTATTGTGAGTCTCTGTTTGAGTTCCCATGTCATCCTGAACGGAAGTGTCATTCTGAGGCGAGGCCGAAGAATCTAGCGAACTTAGATCCTTCACTCCGCGCAGCAGCCCTTTAGGGTCGTTCAGGATGACACGCGAGGGGCTCAGAATGACAGTGTTCTCTATTATTTCTCCAGTTTCAAAATCCACCTGATTAATCCAGGCAGTGTATTCAGGGGTGGAAGGGTCGCGCCCTAAAATTCTTCTGTATGCGTCATAGATGACGGGGCTTACTTCTTGTTTGACGATTTCATGCTTTAGATTTGTTTCTTGTTCACGAAGAGCGTTAAAAGCTTCACTTGCTTGTTTGTCAATCTCATCCTTCTTTGCTTTAACCTGGGTATTTAGTTTTGAATAAGCTTCTCCTTCTGCTTCACTGATTTGACTCAGTACGTTAAAACCTTGTGAGCGGTAGGTGTCTAGAGTATTAAGTGCGTCTGACTTTGCTTTCTTCCCTGCTTTCCCGCTGACTTTTAAGGAACCAAGTCTTTGGGCTTCCTGTTTGATTAGGTTTAAATAGTCAAGCACCGGCTGTCTTGCTTCTTCAGCATTCAGCCTGATTTCTTCAGTTGAGATCTTTTGCTCCTCTAAAAGCTTCTTTAGAATGTCATTTCTTTGGGTTTGAATGGAAGCTCTTGCTTCTTCTACCTGGATGGGGAGGGTGTCTCTTGCACTCTTTAAGTAGACGCGAGAGAGATTGCCTTCTTCATTGTATTCATATTCAATCAGAAGCTTTCCAGTTTGGTCTAAAAGCCTAGTGGGCTGGTTTAAGTCATTAAAGAGCATGACTGTTTGGTCTGCTCTGGTTTGGGTTTCAAGAATGCCTTCGGAAGAGTATTCCTGCGTCACAATGGTTTGAGAATTCAGGATTGATTCGGCAGCGGTTTGAAACCATTGATTAATAGGGTTTAAGACACTTTGAAGTGTGAGCTCTGTTTGATTTGGGAGATGACTCAGTTTTGGGAGATTGATTTTGAGTTGATTGATTAAGCGCGCTTGAGCAGAAAGAACCGTGGGATTTGTTTCCCCAAAATGATTTTCTTCGATTAAATTGCCTAAAAGGTCAAAAACAAATTTACCTCCGTCTCCTTCAACGAGATAAGCAACTGTTTTGGCGTTGCCAACTTGTCCGCTGTCATTCCCGGCCATTGGCCCGCTGTCATCCCCGAAATCTTCTATCGGGGATCCAGAATCTGGATTCCCGCTAGAAGCGAGCGGGAATGACAAAGGATCTGAAATTTGCGTTATTCTTCGAACTGTGTATCGCGCTGGATTTTTTCCATCAAAGTGAAGAAGAAGTTTGGTGTAAGTGTCAGGCGTGTATTCTTGTGTTGGGGGAGTGAAGTTTGAAGTCCATCTTGCGATTCCTTTTGAAATCCTAAATTCATCAATCCTGCCGTCAAAAAATTGTGATGACCCTAAATGCGCCCCGATATATTCAGTTGCTGCACTTGTCATGTCGGTAGAATCTGTTTGAGTGGAACCTATTTGAGAACCATCTACAAAAACACGAATACTTGAGCCCGACCGCGTCACAGCAACGTGATGCCAAGTATTGGTTGAAGGAGTCCATGGAAAGGTCAAAGATACTCCGGCGCTTAAAGCAACTGTAATATGATTACCACCACTAGGAGTCCATTGAATGTAGATGCCTCCTGCTCCAGCGGCATTCTTAGAATAAAAGGTGTATGTGGTCAGGGCATTAAATTTAACTTGAAAATCGACCGTGAAATCCCCTGTTCCAAAATCAAAGTCTGTGGAATTGGGAAGAGAAAGAAAATCTCCACTTCCGTCAAATGATGCAGAAGCTTCGCCGAAAATTTTGGTTTGAGTGGTGAGGTGTGTGTCTCCATGACCTGTGATGGGAGAAGTAAATACACTTGAAGCAGAGAAATCTTTTGAGCCGTCTACTGAATAAGATGCCGCATTATTCCCGTCAGAGTGAAGAAGAAGTTTGGTGTAAGAGTCAGGCGTGTATTCTTGAGTAGGTGGAGTGAAGTTAGAAGTCCATCTCGCGATTCCTTTTGAAACACGGAATTCGTCAATCCTGCCTTTCATAAAAGTTTGTATGCCGTTATCATGAGCGCTGATGGCTAATTGAGAAGAATTAGTCACATTCGCGCTATTAGTTTGAGTTGTCCCAATTTGTGTGCCGTTGATAAAAGCCATCAAATTAGTTCCATTTCTTGTAACGGCAACGTGATACCAAGCGTCAGCAGACGGAGTCCATGAAAATGTATAATCAGTCGAAATATTTATTTTAATTTGGAGCATATTTGTAGTGTTCCAAAATATCCAAAGTCCTCCTGCCGCTTCTGCGCCGCGGGAATAAATCGTGTGCTGTTGATCCA
>JAHFHD010000034.1 GCA_023247075.1 Candidatus Omnitrophota bacterium
GAATTTCTTGAATTGAGAAAAAAGACTTTAATCGGTCAAGATGTTGAGTGCGCATTTGGCGAGAAGAACGGTCAACAAAAAGTGGCGTGTGGTGCCGCGCTCTTAAAAACCATGGAATCAGTGTATTTCTTAAGTCAACCACCAAATCATAGCGCTGTTTTCTCAAATTCAATATGAATTGATATTGATTGGCGAGCCGGCCTTTTTTGTCAAAACAAATGAACTCATTAATGGTGCTGCATCCTTCGAAAAGCGGAGCGGCCTTTGGACTTGCAACTGCAGTGAGCTGAGCATTCGGAAATTTCTCTCTCAAAAATGAGAAGACCGGCGTCGTGAGAATGCAGTCGCCAATGTTGCTGAGTGAAATAACCAGAATCCGTTCAGCGCGAGTGAGTAAGTGGGGCTTGACGCTCGTCAAGTAAACCTTCCTGTTTGACCACACCAAGTACGTGATCCACCGTAATTTGTTCCATCCAATTTCCCGGAAATTTTTTCCCAATCCAAGGCCGCTTCACTCCATCCGGAGCATAATCAATGACAATGTTCCGGCCGCGTCCCATTGGAGCTGTTTCAAGGGGTGCTGTGGGACCAAAAATTCCGATGACATTCGCTCCAACACCAGCCGCAACATGGAGCGGACCAGAATCATTTGAAATCACAAGTTCACACTTAGAATAAAAAGCGCCAAGCTCACAAAGAGTCATTTCCCCGCAAAGCGAAATGATTGGAAGATGCTCATTTCCACTTACCACTTCATGAACAATCGGCACATCTTCAAGACTTCCAGTTACCACAATTTGCACCCCATATTCATGAACCAACGTCTGCGCAAGCTTCCTAAAATTGATCGCAGGCCACCTTTTGGGCGCCCAATTTGCTCCTGGATTTAGCGCGACAATTTGCCGCTCAGACAGACCATTCTTTTGAATTAAAAGTTCCGCTTTCCGTTCATCCTCTTTGGAAAAGTAAAATTCATACTGGTAATCTCCCTTTGAATGAAGTCCAGTTGCTCGAAGCAAATCAACAAAATACTGAACGTCATGAACGGACTGGGCTGGCTCTGGAATGGCGTGGCTCAGAAAATTGAATCCAGCTTTTGCGTTGTACCCAATGCGTGTTTTAATACCTGCCAAAAAAGCAATTCTTGCTCGAGTGGACGAGCGATGAAATAAATAGGCCTGGTCAAATTTTCTTTGTCTCAGTTTAAAAACGAGTTGCAATTGGCGGAAGATGGAGCGGTCACTTCCTTTTTCATCAAAACAAATAACTTCGTTAACGTATGGATTTGCGCGGAGAATGTCTGCGCAGCGCGGTGGAGTCACGCAAACGAGATGCGCTTCTCTAAAATTTTCCTTCAGGACTTTAATGGCCGCGGTTTCAAAGATGACATCCCCAATCCAATTTTTGGTAAATACAAGAATGTTCATGGTTTTGTATTTAAAGTCTGACTGGGAGACTGGTTCGCACCGAAGATTCTAGCTGACGCACAACCGCTTCAAGCACCTCATCCACTTCAATCTCACGAAGGCACTCGAGTTTTACCGGATTTTTACATTCCCCTTTGTAACATGGCTGACAGGCAATGCGTTTCACGATTGAAATATGTCCATCTCCGGGAGGCATATGACGGGCGGGGTCAGTAGGCCCAAAAAGCGCAACTACTTTTGTCTGAACTGCACTTGCAAGGTGAAGCGCTGCCGTGTCGCCTGACACAATCACGTCCAATTGTTTGATTAAACTCATCAATTCCGTCAAATCTGTTTTTCCAATTTGATTGATCACGTGACCAAATGCATCACTCGAAAAATGGCGGCCTAATAACTCGTCCTGGGGACCAGAACCAATCAGGACAATTTTAAGATGCTCAAATCTTTTAAGTTGATTTGACAACTCTACAAAATACTCAATTGGCCATCGCTTAGTTGACCAGCGTTCACTTGCACCCAAAATAAAACCAACGAGTTGATTTCCCTCTTCCACTCCCGCCAAACGGAGTCGTTTTAGAATTGTTTGATCTGCTTCAGGGTCAGTCCAAAGCTCCATTTGGTCGTCAAATTGATTGACACCCGCGCGGCGCAAGACTTGAAACTGGTGTTCCACCGGCGCCATTCTTTCTCGCGGCAGCGCAACGGAATGCGTGAGCAACAAACTTCCCCACCCACGCCGGTAGCCGTAACGTTTTGGAATTTGTCCAAGCACAGCCAAAACATAGGTTCGCCAGGTGTGATGCAAATCAATACAAAGGTCGAATGAACGCTCGCGTACCCACTTCCCCACTTTTAGAATAAATCTAAACGCAAATTTATTTTTCTTCCGGTCGAATGCAATGATGTCATCCAAATAGGGACACCTGTCAACTGCTGGAATTAGTTTGGGGTCGGTCAAAAGTGTGATGTGAGCTTTTGGAAAGCGCTTTCGAATCATTCGGAAACTTGGGATTGCGAGAATCAAATCACCCAACGCACCCAATTTTGTAATCAGAATTTTTTTTTGCTGCTTCACCTCTTCATAAACCTGACAGGTTTTCTCAACCATGGTTTCAAGGCTAAAATCGCGGACAACTTTTCTTTCTAAATTGTGAGCAAGCCGCTTGGAAAGTTCCCGGTCACGCAAGAGCTGCTCCATCAGCATCGCCATTTCTTCAAAATTTTCTGGGGAGAAGAGAAGTCCGTTTTCGCCGTCATCAACCACATCCAAAATTCCTCCAATTCGCGAGGCCAGCACGCAAGTCCCCAAAGCACCTGCTTCAATCAGAACACGCCCCATTCCTTCAGGAATTTTTGAAGAAAGAACGAGCAGGTCAGCTTGTTGGATTAAACTAGGAACATCTCTTCTGACTCCAAGAAACTTCACGTGAGACGCTAGACCAAGGCGCTCCACCATCAACTTCAGATGATCCAAGTAAGGTGTCTTCTCACCTTCTGCGCCGCCGACAATGATTGCTTCAATGTTGGGGAGCCGTTTGCTTAAGAGGTGAATCCCACGAATAAAATCGTCATGTCCTTTGACTGGGGAAATTCTGCCAACATTAATTACTCGGAAAGGACCTTTTGGTTTCTTGTCATATTTATGCGGGTCAAATTTAAACTGATTCAAATCCACTCCCCGGTGGATTAAAGTAATTCGGCCGGGTGAAACTTTAAAATCATCAATCATTCTCCTGCCAATTGCGTGAGAAATGACAATCACGCGCTTTCCCCATCCCATCACTCTGCTAAAAAAATGTTTTGAATAGTAGCCGTGACAAGTCGTCACAAAATCGCAGCTTGTGCGCCTAACGGCCAAATAAGTAAGCCATGCCGGCACACGACTTCGCGCATGAATAATGTCAATTCGCTCACGCTCAATTAATTGCTGAATTTCAGGAATCAGCCAAAGAGATTTAATTGATTTTTTATGAACCGGGAGTTTGATGTGGGTAATCCCAACTTTAACCAATTCATTAACTAAATCTCCTCCATTTGAAATCACAAAAGGAATATGTCCCATCGCTTTAAGCGCCTTGGCCAAATCCACAGTTCCAGTTTCAACACCGCCAACATTTAGCTCGGGCAAAATCTGCGCAATTCTCACAAAATCCCCGCGAAACTTTTTTGAATTTCAAGCGACTCAGACCAATTATTTTCCTGCCTGGGAAAGTGACTGTTTGCTTCTGCTTGGCAACAAAAATTAAATTCATCCGCTGTCTGGATGAGCGATTTTTTAAATAGAAACTTTTGGAACCGGCGATGCTTGCGTGCCAATTTCCCATTCCCAACGCGAACCACAATCACTGGTTTGCGTACTCTTACGGCATCTGAAATCATTGAAATGCTGTCCTCAGTTACAACGACGAGGTGAGAAAGCGCAAGCATCCCATAGACAGCATTTTCAAAATTCTGTTCGTTTGCCACAATCAAAACCCGGCAAAGCGCGTGTCCTTTCAACTCATCTTTGACCACAGAACTCAAGACATCGCTTGTTCTACGCGAAGTCGTCACCAAAAGCTCCATATTTGAGGCCGCCGCAAAGTCTTTTAATTCACGCAATAGAAGACGAAGCTTGTTTGGATTAATTTGGTACGCTTTCGACTTGCCGCCGATAAACACACTGATTCGTTCTTTGCCGTCCACAAGAGAGAATTCTTTTTTAAATTGCTCACTCGCTTTTAGAAAAATAGAATCGGGGACACCTCCTGGTGCAATCAAAGTTTCCACAACTGTTTTTGCTGCGCGCTTTGCCTGGTCGTGCTCCGGAACAATTGCCAAATCAAAAAAAGAACCGCGGTATGGAACGGGAGGGCTCATCACCACAACAGATTTCGCCATGTTCTCCTGCTTGAGCAGGAGGTTGAGTGGTGCAAGGCTTGAGCCAGCTGAAAGAATGATGTCCGCGTAGTGCTCTTTTAAAAGTTTTGAGCACGCTGGCTTCAAGAAAAAATCCAGAACATGTAGATGTCCTTGGGCAAACGGGAAAAAGAAAAAGGCAAAGATGAAAAAAAGTTTTTGATGCCACGCGCTTTTAAACTCGACATTCACCCTTTCAAAACTGATTTCATAATCACTGCCTGAAGCGGCCATAAAACGTTTCACCTCTTCTTCTAAAGCTTCTGTCTGACTTTCATGCCCCTTTTTGCCATCCCGTAAAATTAAAATGTGCCGCGTCAAGGAATATTTCCAGCGTTTATAAAACCAAAGCCACTGGTCCGGATATTTAGTAATCCATTTCTCAAGCAGCCCGTAATAATTTTGAATGGTTTCCTGCACATCTACTTGTTCAGAAGCGCCACCTGTTTTGACAAAAAAAGGTTCTTCAACAAAAATTTTATGATGAAATCCATGTTCACGAATTGCAAAAACTGGAAGAAGCGGCACTCCTTCCTGCCTTGCGATGGAATAAATTCCGGAGGGAGCGGTTGTTTTTCGCCCGAAAAATCGGACTCTCATTCCATCCTTGCCGCCTGAAAGGTCACCTAATGCGCCAACCAAACTGCCTTCTCCTAAAATCCGGACCACTTCACGAGCTGCTCCGCCTTTGTGAATCGTGACAGAACCATGCGACATCCGGATTTGATTTAAGTATTCATCAAGCTGAGAATGCTTTTGTCTGCGAGCGACCACGTGAATAGGTTCTCCAAGAAGGGCGGCAATAATTTGTGTGAGTTCCCAATTACCGAAATGCGGGGTGATGAGAATTCCACCGCGCTTGCCGTCTCGCAATTGTTCAAAATGGTTAAGTGAGCAAATTTCAACATACCGGTTTCGGTACGCCTCATCCATTACCGGGAATCGAAGCACTTCAACAAAATTTTGAGTGAGGTGTTCGAGATTTTGAAAAACAATTTTCTTGCGTTCTCTTGAAGAGTACCGCATTCCAAACACTGCTTTTAAATTTGCGTAAGCGATACGCCTTCTTGAAATAAATGGGGAAGCAAGAAAAGCAAGTCCCCGGCCAATTTGAAATGCAAGCCTAGCCGGTAATCGTCTCAGCAAAGCTCCAAGTACTTTGATAACTGCAAGTAGAATCTGCTCAACCATTGCCTTCGGGGCTGTCCACTTCGCCAGAATCATCTAAATCATCTACCAAACTCGGGGAGGCAACGGACTCCGCAATCTCCTTTTGGGAATTTTGAAGCACCGGCTGAGTAACAAACGGTTTTATTTCCGGCTCGATTCCGACCAACTTTCTCAAGCGCTCATGAAGTATGTCTTCGCCGGAAGAAATACAAAGCCGCACTTTAAGCACAAGCGGCCTTACAATTTGAGCGATGGATTTGGAACATCGAAAAAAATCCTTCTCGGTCGTAATCACTTCCTCAGACCCGCTTGATTCTTTCATCGACTTGATTTCAAGGAGTTCTGCATCGGCGTACTCGTGGTGGTCACAAAACTCAAAAGTTCGAATGGTTCTCAAGCCCAATAAATTGATTAGCATCTGAAAAGAGCGCGGGGTGCCGATTCCTGAAAAACAAGTGACGCGTGCGCCAGTCATCCGGTTGAGCGAAACGCGTTCTTTGGTTTGTGGGCGGTAAAAAAAGAGGGGCTCATGATGTGCTTCCATAAAAGCAATGTGAGGCGCAACTACCCGAATTTTCTCTTTCAGCTCATCCACATCTTTTCGAGGAACAAGATTCACATCGGTTAAGAGCACAATTGAAGCGCGCTTAAGCGATTGAATGGGCTCCCTTAAAATACCGCGTGGAATGAGATGCCCATTTCCAAATGGATTAATCGCACTCACGGTAATTAAATCGAGGTTGCGCTCAAGCGCCCAATGTTGAAATCCATCATCCAGAATAATCACGTGCGCCGGATTTTCTTTAAGCACTTTTTGACCTTCAGTGAAACGGTCAGGACCAAATCCAAATAAAGCACTTGGAATCTTCTCAACTAGCTCCTTATTTTCATCATTGCCATAACCTCTTCCGAGAATAAGCGGGGTCTTTTTCTGCTCGATGAAAAAATGCCCGAGGTGCTCGACCAACGGAGTTTTACCTGTCCCACCCCATGTGATGTTGCCCACGCTTACAACTGGAATCTGAAATTTCCGGCGTTTTCCAAATCCTTTTTCATACCAGCCTTTATGAAAGTACATTCCAATTCGGTAAAAAAAAGATGCTCCAGCCAAGCATGGATTCAACATCCAATTCCAAAGACCTCCATGCAAACGGTCTTGGGCTAGCAAACGAAAATAAGTTTTTAGTTTCATAAATTCACCCCTGCGTAGGAAGACGGTGTCTCAGTAAACCATGGTTCAAGACCGCGTAAAGTCCGCTCCGTCGCTCCTTTCATGCGCTCAATAGTTTGAAATGCTTTTTCTCCAACTTCATTCCTCAATTGAATACTTCCAAGCAACTCCTTTGACCGTTCATAAAGCATTTTCTTGGTCGAAACACAAAATGCTCCGCCAGATTGATCCAGCAATTCATACAACGCGTGAAAATTATGCACGTGAGGACCATGAAGAATAGCCTTTTTAAATCTTGCCGGTTCCACAGGATTCTGTCCCCCGCGTTTTGTAAAACTCCCACCAACAAAAACAAAATCTGCCCACTGGTACACAGATGCCAGAACACCCATCACGTCAATTAAAATCACTTCTGAATCATCTCCTTCTTCAAGCTTGGAAAAAGCCGTGTACTGAAAACTACGCTGCTTAATCCACTCGCTCACCAAATCCATCCGCTCTAGATGTCGCGGAGCAAGGACTAATCTTAAATCTGGAAATGTTGATTTTAATTTCTTGAATACATCTAAAATGATTTGCTCTTCGCCGCCGCTCGTGCTCCCCACCACCCACGTTCTTCTTATTTGAGATTTCCGGTGAAATAAATTCCAAGCAGGAGCGGTGAATCGCTCTGATTGGTCAAACTTCAAATTTCCGCAAATCACAATTTTCTCTTTTGAAACTCCCAGCATCTCAAAGTAACCGTAATCTCGTTCTGTCTGTACCAAACAAAATGAAAGCTTCTGAATCAAATGGCGGTAGCACATTCCAAGCAGCCGGTACATCTTAAACGAACGAGGTGACATCCTTCCATTGATGACCCCGATTGGAATTCCTCGTGAAAATGCTTCCCCAACCAGATTAGGCCAAATTTCAGACTCAACGAGTGTAATCATCTTGGGTCGAATAGCTTCTAAAACCCGACTCACACATCCGCTCAAATCAAACGGCGCGTAAAACGCCATGACTCGGTCAGACGAAAAAATCCGCGCCACTTCATGGCCAGTCGGAGTAGTCTGGGAAAAAGCAATCATCCAATTTGGATGACGCTCCAAAAAAAGTTCGATGAACCGTCCGAGTGCCTTCACTTCACCAACACTAACTGCATGAAGCCATAACACTGACTTGGTAGAAAAACGCTCCGAAAAATGAGGGGGGAATTTCCCCATTCGTTCCGAAAGCATGCGCCGCCAATTTCCGGATTGGGTAAGCCGCATGACAAATTTTGGAACCGAGATAATCGCAAAAAGCAAAAAAATAAAATTGTAAAGGAACTTCATCATTAAAAACTACCAGTGCGGGAACATTTGCAATCTGCCCCACCTTTCTCCTTACTATGCACGTGGATGAGCCTGGTCATAAGCTTCTCTCAATCTTTTTGCCGTTACGTGGGTGTAAATTTGAGTGGTTGAAAGATTTGCATGCCCGAGCAACTCCTGAACACTCCGCAAATCTGCTCCACGGTCAAGCAAATGAGTGGCAAACGTATGCCTTAAAGTATGTGGCGAAATTTCCTTCTTAAGCGACGCGCGCCTCGCCCACCTCAAAATAATCCGACGCACGCTGCGGTCAGTCAAGCGCCTCATTTGTCGATTAACAAAAAGCGGCATTGAACGCTCTTCAGAACGGGAAGGCAACTTTTCTAAATATGACTGAACTGCCACTTGAGCACATGAACCGATTGGCACAAGCCGTTCCTTTTTTCCTTTTCCGCGTACTTTAATCATTCCGCTGAGTAAATCCATGTCATTCAAATTAAGTCCTACTAATTCACTGACCCGAATGCCGGCTCCATAAAGAGTTTCAAGAATCGCTCTGTCCCGCTTGAGTTCCCAAGTGTCACCCTTCACGATTTCAATCAAATTTTCAACTTCCTTGACTTCTAAAAAATCGGGTAAATGTTTGTCACGTTTTGGAGTCGCAATACTCCCTGCGGGATTTGTGCGGACAATATTTTCCCGCACCAAATATCGAAAGAAAGATTTGAGGCACGCCAGTTTCCGGGACATCGTGCTTTTAAGTGATTCCTTGCCTTTAAGATGAGCAAGGAATTTACGAATCACGAGGTAATCCACCTGCTCAATCGGTGTGCTACTAATAAAAACAAAAAACCCTCTTAAATCGCTCCCGTAGTTTTTAAGCGTATGGGGGGAAGCATTTTTTTCCGCCTCTAGAAAATTGAGAAATCGGTCCACAAAAGGAGTGGAAGCAGCATCTCTGGATTGGTCGTGAAGAACAAGTTTCATTTGGAAAATCAATTCTCAAGCATTCTCATCCGTTGCTCCACCTTCTTCTGTGGGCGCCTTTACTTCGGAGGAATCTGCGTCTTTCTGGGGCAATTTGTTTGCAATGTAATCACAATTGGGATATTTCGAGCAGCCAAAGAATGAGCGGCCGCCTTTGCCTTTTCGTTTCACCAAGTAACCGCCACACCCTTCTTTTGGACAGACAACACCGGTCGACATGGGTTTGGTATTCCGGCACTCAGGAAAACCAGAGCAAGCAACAAACTTTCCAAACCGCCCCCATTTGATCACCATAGGTTTTTTACATTTTTCACAGATTTCATCTGTCGGTATTGCCTCTTGTTTCACACTCTTCATCTTTTCCTTGGCTTCATTTAAGTGACCGACAAAAGGAGCGTAGAAATCCTTGAGCACGCGCACCCAATTCGCCTGTCCATCTTCAATTTTGTCGAGCTCTTCTTCCATGAGCGCGGTAAACTGAACATCTAAAACAGATGGAAAATGCTGAACCAAAAGTCCAATCACTGTTTCAGCAAGCGATGTGGGGACTAACGCCCCGCCCTTGCGTTCGACATAGTCTCTTTGAATCAACGTAAAAATAATTGGCGCATACGTGCTGGGTCTTCCAATTCCCTTCTCTTCTAAAATCTTCACAAGGCTTGCATCATTGTAGCGGCCGGGTGGTTTCGTAAAATGCTGGTCTGCCATGAGGGCATGAAGTTTAAGTAAATCTTTCTCATTAAGTTCCGGGAATTCTTGCTCTGAATCCTCTTCAGCGTCTTCACCTTCTTTCTTTGCTTCCTTTTTCTTAGCTTCTCCGAGCGCCGCAAGAAATCCCAAAAATAAATTCCGCGTTCCAGAAGCTTTAAACCAGTGTTCTGTTCCTGCCAAAATATCAATTGAAGTCACCAAATCAATCGCGGGTGTCATCTGTGACGCCACAAATTTTCTCCAAATCAAATCGTAAAGCTTGAACTGGTCATCTGAGAGAACACTCTTTAGTTCTTCTGGATGCCGGTACACCGAACTTGGCCGAATGGCTTCATGTGCTTCCTGAGCTCCTTTTCGAGAACGGTACACGTTTGGGGTTTTGGGGAGATAATCGGGACCAAATTTTTCCCGGATGAATTTTGCGGCTTCTTTGCGTGCTTGTTCAGCGATGTTCACCGAATCGGTTCTCATGTAGGTTATGAGACCCACGCTTCCCTCTTCACCGAGCGGAACACCTTCATAAAGAGATTGAGCAATGCGCATTGTTTTTGCGGCTGAAAACCCAATGCGGTTGTAGGCCTCCTGCTGCATTTTGCTCGTCGTAAAAGGCGCCTGAGGTTTTCTTCTTCTTTCCCGCTTGTCAATCGCAACCACTTGAAAGCGCTCGGCTTCTAAAAATTCTTTAAGCTTATGCGCTTCCGCTTCATTTTTAATTTCAACTTTTTCCTTACCGATTTTCTCAAGTTTCGCCCTGAAAATTTTTTGCGGCTCAGACTTTTGGTCGCGAGAAAGATCCGCTTCAATTGTCCAATACTCTCTTGGTTTGAATTGACGTATTTCATTTTCTCGGTCGACAATCAACCGAAGCGCCACGGATTGCACTCGCCCTGCGCTTAAACCCCGGCCGACTTTCCGCCAAAGGAGTGGGCTTAATTCATAGCCCACAATCCGGTCAAGAACGCGTCTTGCCTGCTGGGCTTCAAACAAATTCTGATTGAGGCCTCTGGGATGTTCAAACGCACGCTTGACCGCTTCCTTGGTTAGCTCATTAAAGACCACGCGCTGAATTGGAATCGTGCCATCGTTTGAGAGAATCTGGGCAAGGTGCCAGCTAATGGCTTCTCCTTCCCGGTCAGGGTCAGGCGCTAAAAAAATAGTTTTCATCTTTTCAGCTTCTTTTTTTAATCGGCTCACTACTTTCTTGGCTTTCATGGGAACAATGTATTGAGGAGTGAAATCATGTTCCAGATCAACACCCATTTTGCTCTTGGGAAGATCTCGGACATGTCCGTAAGACGCTTCAACTTTGTAATCGGGACCAAGGAACTTATTAATGGTTCCGGCCTTAGCAGGGGACTCTACAATCACTAAATGTTTTACCAATGGCTCCTCCTCTGAATGACTATACTCATCAAGCGCACAAAGTGTGAATTTCTTTACCTAAATCGGTTATTACTCAATAAGGTGTTAATTACAATTATTTAAAATTACAATTTGTGACCTTATTGAGTATAAATCAGCCTCCGCCAACAAAATGAACAATTTCAACCACATCGCGATTCTCAAGCACTCGCAAAGAAAACAAAGTTTTGGGAATAATCTCCCGGTTCACTTCGACAACCACTTCCCTATTTAATTGAAGAAATGAGAACATTTCTTTAACGGTCATTTTACCGGGCAGCTTGCACACTTTCCCATTCAAACAGATTTCAATTGCTTGCCCATTACCTGCAAAATCTGCTTTTTCTTCCAAAATGTTCATGTGTTTCAAACCAATCCGTGATGCGTTTGCGGGCGATTATAGAAATTAAGGTGTGGCTTGTAAAGAAAGTTTATCGGACTTTCTGTAAATGACTGAATTAGAATACTTTATTGCTCAGGATGGGTAGGATGGCAATACAAGGATTAAAACGAATCACGTCTGTTGCTTTGCTCCATTGAAAACAGCTCTTGCAAATCGCGAATTTCTGAATCAGCAATCGCCTCCTGCTCAAGGCGCTGAATCAGCCGTTTAAAGGATTTGAGCCTGATGCCAAGTTTTTCAATGCAAAGCGTGGTCACGAGGCGGCTGAGCATATTAATCTGAGCTTCAATATGACCCAATCGTTCATTGGTCTGAGCCACATGCTCCCATAATTTGTCCAAATGTTTGTGAACATACCGAATATCATGGTGGGTATCAACCGCTTGCTTGCTAAGCTCATGCCGAAGCGCTTCAATTTCTTTATGACTTGTACGAGCACTTTTTACAGTAGACTGTTTCCGTTTTTTTCGTGTCTCCATCGAACTGTCCCTTACCCTAAAAGATAACACATGGCTTTGATTGGCTGTCAAAAGAACAGCTAACTACTCTTTTTAAGATGGGTGACGAAGTAAATAAAAAACAAAAAGAAGCGAGAACCATTGGAGCAGAATGACTAAGAACCGGTTACGCTTTCTTCACCGGGTAAAACACATCCAAGCAAATTGTAATCCGGAATCAGTCTGCTCAAATAGGCAAGTGAAAATGTACGCAGGAAAATTGCGACAGGAAGCGTCGTTAGTGAAACGACAAGAAGAAAAGCAAAGAATGCAATAACCAATAAAATCAAACCAAATACTGCTAACACAGGTTTTAAAAAAGCTGCGATTTTTATAAGTAAAAATCCAATCGCGCCGATTGCAATACCTGGAATTGCAAAACAAATACCAATAATGATGAACATTGAAAGTGCAATGATGACGCTTAAAATTCCAAATCCGAGCTTGATCAAAAGATAATTTAGAATTTTTCCGACTTTTGGCTGATGCGCAAAAAAATTCTTGAATGCCGCAAAACAGGATGTTCTGTTTTGGTACATCACCGGCAAAACAAAATCTTCAACCAAGACATAAAGAATCACCAAAGCCACAGCAAGAAAAATTGCTAGAATAATAATAACCAAAAGGATGAAGCTGTTTCTCAGAGTAGGGGCTACGATGAGAGGAAACGCAAGTATGGCAAGGCAACCCAATAAAATTAAGGTGGCCAAAATGGAAAATGAAAAATAGGAATTTCCATTTGCCCGGTGCTGGGCAAATGATTTTCTGATTTGAAGGCTGTCTGTTGTAATCAAGTCAAGCAAGATGAAATTAAATGGCGCAACCCACCAAGCAAAAATAAGACCAATCAAAATCCCAACTAGGACAAGTAAAACCAGAACAGCTGTAGGAATCTTTGGTTTCTGACTTAAAGCTTCCTTTAGGGAACTTGGTGGTTTTAATTGAGGGGACACATTTTCCCGATTTGCAAATGGCTTTACTTCACCGCTTGCAGAACTGCTCGAACCAGAAACACCTGCCTCTTTTTGCAATTGACTCTGAGATGACGCTTGGGCAGTTTCTTTTTTTTCCAAAACAGCATTTTTCTTTGCTGTGTTTGGAAGCTGCGTGCCCAAGCCAATCGCATGACCGCTCAACCAAACGACAAGGAGAATTTTAAGCCAGCGCTTGAAATTACAAGGAAAGAGAAGACTCTTGGTCTTATTCCAGGAAAAGCTAACGAGTTTGGAAAAATGAAGTTTCAAATCAAACCTGTTTCTGACATTAACCAACAATGATTTGAGTGCCAGCCCACTTGTCCGCTAGTCTGCGTCCTTTAGTTGAAACAAAAATAATTTCAATGATGTAGCCAATCAACAGGACAAATGGAATCATAATCAGACTATTTCGAATAAATGCCTGTCCAATTGTGATTTTACCGCCCTCCATATTAGCCACTCGAATTCCCACCATTTTGCGGCCGGGCGCAAATACAAGGTCGCGGAACAAAAGCCAACCAATGTTAATTGCAATTAAAATTCCATTTCGAACTATTTCCGGAAGAGCAAGGAGCAAGAGCCCTGCCACAATCCCAAGCCCAATCGGAACGATTAAAAGGTCAACAATTGCAGAAGCGAACCGCCGCCCCTTTGGTGCAAGTTGAATTGAAGGTGCTGCTGATCCATCCCCTGTCACTACTGGCTCTCCATTCGACATTGTCGTACTCCTTTCAACAGTTTGAGAAATCCTTAAAATAATGAGTCCTTTTTCGCTTGGGTAAAGTATAGGTGAGATTTAGAAATTTTTCAAGCAACCGCCCAAACGAAATTTAGACGGGAGCATAAAGGCCTCCGAGTCCGCGCTTCACCTTACCAGCCAGTTCAAGCTCACGCAAGAGACGGCATAAGTGCTCATTTGAAGTATGAAGTTCAAGGGCAAGCTCGTCAAGCCCCGCTGGATTTTCCTTAAGTCGTTTGATGAGTAAACTCGCCTCTGTTGATGCCCCACTTGGTAAATCTTCATGTACTGCTACTTCATCGGGCTTTTGAACCACGTCACGAATTTTAGGCACAAGTTCGCTTAAGATTTCATCAGGTGAAGTTACAAGCTTAGCGCCTTCCTGAATCAATTGATTGGATCCTCCGGCATTGACAGAATCAATTTGTCCGGGGATTGCATACACATCCCGCCCTTCATCAAGTGCTTGCCTCGCTGTAATGAGAGAACCACTTCGCACACTCGCTTCAACCACCAGAACCCCATGCGCGAGACCGCTGATGATTCGATTACGTTTTGGAAAATTAAAAGCAAGTGGCGGAATCCCTAAAACAAATTCACTTAAAACCGCTCCATGGCTTGAAATCTCCTCATACAATTCACGATGTTCTTTTGGGTAAATGACGTCAATTCCAGAACCAAGCACAGCAATGGTTCGACCTCGACCCAGCAAAGCACCCCGGTGAGCTTCAGCATCAATACCACGCGCCATCCCAGAAACAATTGTAACTCCACGCGCTGCAAGTTCCTGAGCAAACCGGCTTGCAACATTACGTCCATATGCGCTTGGGTATCGCGTGCCAACAATCGCGAGCGCTGCTTCATCTTCAGCAACGAGTGTGCCTCGAACATACAAAATAATTGGTGCATCATAAGTTGCAGCAAGCAACTTCGGGTAATTCAAATCAACTAAACTCACAATTGAAATCCCTTTTGCAAAATAACGTTCTTCTTCAACGTCAAAAGCACCCGAACCAAAAACCCGCTCAAAGTCTTGAACCCACGAAGCGCCCCAGTGTGAATCTGCTTTTAATTGATCAAGAAAGTGAAACTCGGCCAAATTGGCTAGTGACCCCACAAGCTCAAGCAGTGCTCGCATCCTCGTAATTCCAAAACCATTCAACTGCTGAAAAGACCAAATGGTTTTGCGGATTGCCCGTTCCTTCTTAAGATTTGGTGATTCCATAATTTGCTATTTTAACATATTTATTTTCTATAAAAACCATTTTTTTAAGGACTATTTAACAGAAAATAAAATTTTAAAGTGCTGGGGTAACTGTTTAGTTCTCTGAAGTCCCTATTGATTGTCATCCTGAGCGCAGCGAAGGATCTAGCGATTGCTAGATTCTTCAGTTCGCCCCGCAGAATAAATTTGCGGGGCTCCTTCAGAATGACAAAAAGTCAAAAATCACTTCAAAGAGTTAAACAGACACGTGCGAATTACCGTAAAGGTGACTTTTAGGAGGTGGGGTGCGAATCAGGTTGAAGATTTGAAGTTGGTCCTGTCTTGACGGTTTCGCTTGGCTTTATTTCATAACGCATTTTTTCAATACGCACTCCAGCCTTGTTAAATTTCTCTTGTACTTTCAAAACGCCTTGCGAATCATAACGCCGGGATTCTTTTAAGACGCCATTTTCAAACATGATTTGGTCACTTTCACCGCCACCAAACCAAAAGAGGCGCGTGAGCCCATGACGCTTTCCTTGGTCGTAGTGATGCGTAGAAAAAATAGTTCCATCATCGTAACAAACACGTTTCTCAATGAGTGCCCCAAAACTAAAAGTCTCCTCCCATGCTCGCCCTGCGCGTGAAAAACCTTGAAGCGTTCCACTCGTTTTTTCAGTTTGAAAATGCTTTTGCTCCTGCTCTAATTCTGTACGGGTTTTGTTAAAAATAATATTTCCCTGCTTGTCAAGCCGGACCACTTGTTCGGTAATGCCTTGTTTAAAAAATATTTTTTCCTTAAGCGTTCCATCTGGCGAGTAAACATGTCCTTCTCCGATTAATTCACGAGCTTCATAGTTCCAGTCAGACAAAAGAGCACCATCCGAACCATAACGCCTAATGGTTTTTACACCTTGATTTTTCAGGTCAAAAATTTCAGTTTGGCGAAGTTTTCCACTAACATCATACAAGTGACGTTCGGTAATTTTTTGATTCTCGAATATCTCTTCTGTCTTTAAAACACCGGTTTCCCTGAAAAATCTTTGAAGAACTTTCCCATCTGACCTCGTTTCTTCTTCTGAATAAAGCTTCCCGGTTTGGTCAGCGATTTTCTGAAAGTCAGCGTCTGAGCCAAAACCATATGAAATGGTTTCAGATTCAGTCAAACCGTCTATTGTGTGGAGAGAGGCAGACAAGAAGAAAATGGACGCAGCAAAAATGACAGACTTGAAACCAAAAAGTCGCTTCATCTAATAACGGTAAAACAGAACCCAAGCATATTGCACACTCACAATTTTAATCCAGTACGCAATCCAAAGGCCTGTAAAAAATCCGACGGCTAATTTTATTTTGGCAATCATGGAAATACCCTACCTTTAATTTTTCCTTAGATCAAGAAGGGTTTTTTTAATTTCCTCTTCGGAAATTCCCTCCCGAACCAGCACGTGGCCAATGGATTCTGGTAAAACAAACCGAAGTTCACCATTGCGTACCTTTTTGTCCCGCTTCATCAATTGAATGAGAGAGGTGCTTGAAATTTTCTGATTCTGAAATTGGGTTGGAAGCCCCACCTTTTTAATCAATTCGCGCTGCCGCTTCTCGTCTTCTTCACTCAACATTCCGAGACGGCGCGCAAGTCTTGCCGCAAATACCATTCCCAATGCAACCGCTTCACCATGAGACAGTTGGTACTTGGAAGCTGTTTCAAGCGCGTGACCAAACGTATGACCATAGTTTAAGATCATCCGAATTCCTTGGGTTTCAAATACATCCTGACTCACCACTTTGGCCTTTGCAGAAGCCGAGCGGTAGACAATATCTTCTAAAAATAGGAAATCGTTTTCACTCAATCCGCTGCGCCGATGCGATGCCACAAGTAGTGCGGCACGCCGCTCGAGTGATTGAAACAAGGTTTTGTCCCAAATCATTCCATATTTAATTACCTCTGCAAACGAATTAACAAAATTTTCTGATGCAAGTGTCACTGATGTCAAGACATCGCTCACCACAAGTCTTGGCTGATAAAAACTGCCAATCATATTTTTAGCAAACTTTAAATCAATTCCGGTTTTTCCGCCAATTGCGCTGTCAACCTGAGCAAGAAGCGTCGTTGGCACCTGAACAAGCGGAATCCCTCGCATGTAGGTTGAAGCAGCGAATCCCGTTAAATCACCCACAACTCCGCCGCCTAATGCAACGGCGATGCTTGTGCGTTCCAGTCCAGTTACCGCCATACGCTCCCATAAACGCTTGAGGACTGGCTCCGATTTGTCTCTCTCGTCGCCAAATGGAAGTACAAAATGAAAAACATTTGAGGCAATTTTCTCAAATGACTTCTTCACAACCGACAAATAATGCTGGGCTACTTGCCGGTTCGTCACAATCAAAACTTTCGCGGCTGAGCGCAATCTTCCATATTCCTTTGCAAGCATCCCAACACGTGAGATGAGCCCCTGACCAATTAAAATGGGGTATTTCCCCTGTGCCGTAGAAAGGAAAATGCGTTTCATTTTGATTTAAGTAATTTCTCTGAAATTTCGATTGCGACCTGTTCCGGAGACTTATGGTCGGTTATGACCACATCACTCGCCACCTCTTCATAAAGAGGCTTTCTAGTTTGAAATAATTCCTGAAGCATTTTTTTTGGGTTTGGATGCGCGAGCAGCGGACGGTCTTTCTTGTCTTTCACGCGCTCCCAAAGTGTTTCAAGTTTTGAATCAAGATAAATCACTGTTCCATTCTTCTTCATCAAAGCACGGTTTTCAGGATGAAGCACGACTCCACCACCAGTTGCCACTACTTGCTTTCTCCGATTTGAAACTTCACAGAGCAGCCTTCGCTCGCAATCACGAAAATAGGGTTCGCCATGCCGCTTGAAAATTTCATTAATCGTCAAACGAGCTTGTTCGCAAATAAGCTCGTCTAAATCGACAAAGTGGAAGGAAAGCTTTTGGGCCAGCGCGCGGCCCGTTGACGTTTTCCCAGAACCCATCATGCCAACTAAGTAAATATTCTCCATTTCATGATTGAGCGAGCTGCTTGAGATAACTTGCATAATTACGCTTCATCTCAAAGAGGGAATCGCCGCCAAATTTCTCAACCAGTGCGTCGGTAATTTCAAATGCCACAATTGCTTCACCAATCACTCCCCCGGCTGGAACCGCGCAAACATCTGAGCGTTCAAAATCTGCTTTCTCCGCACGCTTGGTTTGCATGTTGACCGAGCGGAGTTCCCTGCGTAAAGTTGAAATGGGTTTCATGGTTGCACGAACCAAAATTTCAGAGCCATTCGTCATTCCACCCGTAAAACCGCCTGAGCGGCTCGTTTTGTGGAAATATCCTTTGCGTGAATCGTAAAAAATTTCGTCATGAGCGCGTGAGCCCGGCGTTTGAGCAAGCGCAACCCCCAAACCAAATTCAACCGCCTTAACTGATTGCATGCTCAAAAGCGCCTGTGCGATTCGCCCATCCAATTTTCGTTTGTAGTGGACATGAGAACCCAATCCAATTGGAACTCCGAGTACCCGCACCTCAAATTGCCCGCCAACCGTGTCCTTGCGAAACATGGCACTTTTAATTTCAGAAATCATTTCACCTTCCACTTTACGCGACACGCACCGGACTGACGAGGTGTTTACTTTTTTTTCAATCAAACCAAAAGCTGCTTCTTTTTGAAGTTTTGCTTTTCCAATT
>JAHFHD010000117.1 GCA_023247075.1 Candidatus Omnitrophota bacterium
AAATAAAGTGGCGTCACATAAGTAATGATGTAATAAAAAATCCGAGACAGTTTAAAATCCCGGCCTGTGCAGATTTCCCTCCAGGCTTTTTTGGAGCCATAAACCCACACAAACAAAATCACTTCGATAATCGCAAATACCACGAGGCCGATGGTGCCAATCCAAAAATCCATTTCGTCTAGAAAACCGTGGGGCAGAAAAAAAATAACTGGTTGCGTTAAAAAAAATGCGAGCATTCCAAGTAGAATCGCCGCTGTTTTACGCTCGATTTTAAATTCCTCCTGAAGGAAGGCCATGAGCGGTTGGGCCATTGCAACCGAAGAAGTAATTCCTGCAATAAACAGCAGCAAAAACCAAATGGTTCCGAAAAATTGAACGCCCGGCATGCGTTGAAAAATAACCGGCATCGCAAAAAACCCCAGGTCAAATGACCCGGCCTTTGCAATTTGCTGGGTTCCCTGCAAACCAAAAAATGCCACTGAAACGGGAATGGCAATAGAACCCCCAATGATGACTTCGGCAAATTCATTGGTGCTTGCCGTTGCAAGCCCGGATGCGATGATGTCATCTTTCTTAGAAAGGTAGCTTGCGTAGGTTTGAATGGCTCCAAACCCGACGCTCAGCGTAAAAAAAATCTGCCCGGCGGCAGCCACCCACACACGGCTGTTGCTTAGTACACTAAAATTAGGATTCCAAATAAAGGCAAGACCATTCAAAATGTTTTGCTCGGGGTGCGCCGGGTCCGGCGTTCCAATTGCAAACACCCAAATCACCAAAATAGTGCCGAAAATAAAAAGTGCCGGCATCGCAATTTTTGCCACCAGCTCAATTCCCTCAACCAAGCCTTTTGAAAGAATCCAAAAATTAAGAACCAGGGTCACAACAAAAAAGAAATATGCCGTTCCAATGTTTGAAAAATATTGATTGGTCTCACTGCCCTGGTAGGCTGAGAGAAACTGTGCCATTCCTTCCCGGGTTTCAATGCCCACATATTTACCGGTAAGAGAGAAAAAGCTGTAGCCAAGCGTCCACGACTCAATGTAGGTGTAATACACGACAAGGCCAAACGGAATAGCCATGCCTAAAGCGCCCAGATATTTCGCCATTGGATGATGCCAGAGATGATGAAACATGCCTGGGGTTGTTCCGTGTCCGTGTCTTCCGCCAAACCGGCCAATGCCCCATTCAATCCACATGAGCGGAATTCCAAGCAAGAAAAACGCAATGAAATACGGAATCATGAATGCGCCGCCGCCATTCTGGACACACTGAACCGGAAATCTAAGAAAATTTCCAAGTCCGACGGCATTGCCTGACATCGCGAGAATCAGGCCTATTCGTGTTCCCCATCTTTCCCGCTGGGGTGATTTTGATTTATTTTGAGATTTCATTTTCGGATTCTATGAATAGTAAGCTTTGGTTAAATATTCGTTCATCATGCGTTGTGTGTTGAAAAACGAGCCGTTTAAAGAAATGGCATTGAGCATCATACCAATAAATTTGTCTCGGTTGCGGTAATAAGCGGGCAATACTTCAGTTTCCAATTTGTCATAAAGTGCGGAGGCATCGCGCGGTTTTGTTTCCGGGCTCCGGTATTCGTCGCCCCCAATCGCCCAGCCAGTCACTCCTTCAATGCAGCCTTCAATCCACCACCCGTCAAGCACGCTTAGAGACGGCACTCCGTTTAAAGCTGCTTTCATACCGCTTGTCCCGGAAGCTTCAAGCGGCGGCTCAGGGGTGTTAAGCCAAACATCGACGCCTGATGTAATTAATTTAGCGAGATCAATTTCATAATTTTCAAGATATGCGATGCTCACAATGCCTTTTAGCGCTTCGCGCGCTTTAAAAATTGCCTGAATAGCTTCCTTGCCTGATTGGTCTTTGGGATGAGCCTTTCCTGCGTAAACTACTTGGAGACCTCCAAATCGCTTGGCGATGTTTTTGAGTCTTGCAAAGTCGCTCAAGAGATGGGTTGGGCGTTTGTAAGCGGTTGCGCGCCGCGCAAAGCCCAGCGTCAAAATATTGGGGTCAAAGGAATTTCCACTAGATGCGCGTTTTACTTGATTCAAAAGAGCACGTTTATTTTGTTCGTGAGCAGCCCAAACTTCGCGCTTCGGAATGTTCAGTCCGTAGCGAAGCACAAAATTGTCACCCCGCCACCCTGGTAAATAGCGGTCGAAAAGATTTTGAATCGGCTCTGAGGTCCAAGTAGCTGTATGAACTCCATTCGTAATGGAATCAATCACGTAATTGGGAAACATTTGTTTGGAAACTTCTCCGTGCCTTTTGGCGACTCCATTAACATAATGGCTTAAATTCAAAGCCAAATGTGTCATATTGAGCGCACCCTCCAAAGGAAAAAAATCTTTTAGGCTGCTTAAAATGCTGCGGTGCTCAAGAACGCGCTCAACTAAGTCAAGCGGAAATTGGTCGTGACCCGCAGGCACAGGTGTGTGTGTTGTAAAAACACATTTCTTTCTCACCTCTTCCACATCTTCAGCATCCGGGCGGGATTTTTTGAGCCACTGCATCCGTTCCTTTAAGAGTTCGAGGACAAGAAAACTCGCGTGCCCTTCATTCATATGAAATTTGTAAATCTGATGATAGCCCAAGGCCCTTAAAATGCGCACGCCTCCGATGCCCAAAACAAGCTCCTGACTCATCCTATAAAGTGCGTCGCCTCCGTACAAATAGTCAGTGACTTTTTTGTCCGGTTCAGAGTTCTCTGGCAAATCTGTGTCCAAAAGATAAATCGGAACTTTAAATCCGTGAATGCCTGTGATTTCGCATTTCCACGCTTTAATCAAAACTGACCTACCTTCTAAAATAATTGAGGCGCGCACCCCTGTGTCTTCAAGGTGATCTTTGGCTGACCACTGAACAGGTTCTTCGGTTTGCCAGCCTGTTTGATCTAATTTTTGTCTGAAATATCCTTTGTGATAAAGCAAGGTCACTGCCACGGTTGGAATGTTCATGTCGGCCGCTGAGCGAATGGTGTCTCCGGCCAATATGCCGAGTCCGCCGCTGTAGGTTGGAATAGCGGGCCGTATTCCAATCTCCATTGAAAAATAGGCAATTGCTTCCCGGTCACTCACTCGACTCATCAGAATCCGCCCTTTTTAATGATTTCCATTTTGTTTTCATTAGCCAATTGAAAAAACGCGAAGACTCTTCCTGCCAAAGGGTAAATAAATCCTCCGGCAACCGGCGCATTTTTCTTTTCATCCTTCTTTTTACTTGTGTCAAAAATCGAATGCCAGAAGCATTCTTTGCCAAGCAAGGGCAATTGAAAAGGGATTGATTCGTAGTGCGCATTCATCAACACAAGAAAGGTGTCAGTTTCTGTGGAGGTTTCATTTTTTTTGGAACGCAGGTCTGAAAACATTGCCCCCAAGCAGCGCACAAATGGCGCGCGCCATGCTTCTTCGTTCATTTCGTTTCCATGCGGGTCAAAAAAAGTAGCGTCTTTCGTTTGAAGTTCAGCCCGAACCCTTCCGCTAAAAAATTCCCTGCGGCGCAAAACGGGGTGATTGCGGCGCAACCAAATGAGCTTGCGGGTAAATTGAAGAAGTTCGCTTTGCTCTTGGTTTAATTTCCAGGAAAGCCAGCTTGTTTCATTGTCCTGGCAATAAGCATTGTTGTTTCCATTTTGGCTATGTCCCATTTCGTCCCCGCTTCGAATCATCGGAACGCCTTGGGAGAGAAGAAGGGTCGCCAAAAAATTCTTTTGCTGCCGGATGCGAAGTTCATTAATTTGAGGGTTTTCGGTTGGCCCTTCAACGCCATGATTCCAGCTTAGATTTGTATTTTCCCCGTCCCGATTTCCCTCACCGTTCGTCTGATTGTGTTTGGCATTGTAACTCACGAGGTCGCGAAGTGTAAATCCATCGTGGCTGGTCACAAAATTAATGCTTGCTTCCGGCCGCCTGCGGTTGTGACCGTAAAGATCGCTGCTCCCGCAAAGGCGTGTTGTAAATTCAGAAGCAACGCCTTCATCGCCCTTCCAAAAACGCCGCATGGCGTCCCGGTATTTTCCATTCCATTCAGTCCAGCCAGCTGGAAAATTGCCAACCTGATATCCCCCAGGGCCTAAATCCCACGGCTCGGCAATCAGTTTGACTTTGGAAAGCACCGAATCTTTTCGAATCATATTAAAAAAAGCACTCAATTTGTCCATGTCGTAAAGCTCCCGCGCAAGCGCAGCAGCAAGATCAAAGCGAAATCCATCCACATGCATTTCAAGCACCCAGTAACGGAGGCTGTCCGCTAAAAGTTGAAGCACCCACAAGCTCCGCATATTGAGCGTATTACCGCATCCTGTAAAGTCTTCATAATTTCTGGGAGACTTTTGGGAAAGCCGGTAATAAGAAAGATTGTCAATTCCTCGAAACGAAAGCGTGGGCCCCAGATGATCACCCTCGCCTGTATGATTGTAAACCACATCCAAAATGACTTCGATTCCGGCTTTGTGTAGCGCTTTGACCATCCGCTTAAACTCATCCACCGCTGCTTGAGGTAAGCGCTGCGAGGCATATTGCATCTCCGGAGCAAAATAAGAAAGCGTGTCATAACCCCAATAATTGGTAAGTCCTTTGTCTACGAGATGCTTGGCGTCTAAGTGGCTGTGAACGGGCATCAATTCAACAGCCGTAACTCCAAATCCTTTTAAATAACGAATGGCTTCTTTGGATGCAAGGGCAGCGTAGGTTCCGCGCAGCAATTTTGGAATTTCTGGATGAAGTTTGCTGAATCCCTTAACGTGAAGTTCGTAAATAATAGTTTCATTCCACGGCCTCCGAATGGGCTCTTCACTTCCCCAGTCAAAATGCGGGTTGATGACGGAGGCAAGCGGGGCAACGGAAGCATTGTCCCGATTGTCAAATGATTCATCTGAGCGGGTATCGCCCAATCGGTAACCAAATGAAAGATCGCTTGAGCTTGCACCACGTCCGATGGCTTTTGCATAAGGGTCGAGCAGGATTTTATTGGGATTAAAACGTTGGCCCAATTTCGGGTCATAGGTCCCGTAAACCCGATACCCATAAAGCTGGCCTGGTTTCAGCTTTGGAACATAGCCGTGCCAAACATAATGTGTTTTGGCCGGCAACGTGAGGCGTTCGGATTCTTGTGGGGAATTTGATGATTCAAAAAGGCAGAGTTCGACGCGGGTTGCGTGTTTTGAAAACAGCGCGAAATTAACCCCTTCTTCATCCCACATTGCTCCAAGCGGCCCCGGCTCTCCTTGGAGCGCTTTCTGAGTGACCACCTTCACCAGAAAAACCTTGTTGGGAAACACCTACCACTTGATGTAGTTATTTTAATGTCATCCTGAAGCCAGTAGTTCAAGTGAAGGCTGAAGGATCTAGTGTTTGCTAGATTCTTTGCGGAATTTATTCTGAGCGCTAGATCCTTCACTCGCGCTTTTGCGCACTCGTAAGACGTGTCGTTCAGGATGACATGCTGCATGAAATGACATGCATTCCTTATTGGATTTGTAGTAAGTCGCCTGAGCAGGAGATTTAAAATGGGGCGGTCGTGCATATTTTTAGAAATTGGCTACACTTTCAAAAGAAAAAGGTGGGCGGGCTTATTGTCTGGATCAAGGTGAATGTAATGGTCATAGCCCTTCCAGTCATATTTGTCTCCCGTCAAAAGATCAATCATCTGAAAAGTTTGCCAGGGCTCGATGCCAAAGCGGTTGATTGGAATTGTGAGCAAACCTTCGCAAGATGCATTCGGGTCAAGATTCACGACTGTCACAAGTACATTTGAGCGTTCATCATTCCATTTTCCATAAGCAATCAGTTGGTCGTGATGAGTCTCAAAAAATTGAAAATTGTGATTTTGCTGAAGTGCTGGATTCTCGTTACGAATCCGGTTGATTTGCCCAATCCATTCTTTGATGTTGCCGCTCTGATTCCAGTTGCGTGTTTTAATCTCATATTTTTCTGAATCCAAATATTCTTCAGAACCATTTTGAAGCGGAACGTTCTCACACAGCTCAAAACCGCTGTAGATGCCGTAAGTTGCCGAAAGAGTTGCGGCAAGAAGGGCGCGGATTTTAAATGCATTCCGGCCAGTGTGTTGAAGATTTTTGGGAAGAATGTCGTGAGTGTTCACAAAAAAATTCCCACGAAAATAATACCGCATGTCCGTATGCAAAAGCTCATTGACGTAATCAAGCAATTCCCATTTTTGATTTCGCCAGGGAAAATAAGTGTAAGACTGGGTGAATCCAATTTTCGAAAGAAATTTCATGACCTTGGGCCGCGTGAACGCTCCTGCGAGAAAAATGACATCCGGATGTTCTGTTTGAATTTCGTGAATCAGCCACTGCCAAAACCTGAGTGGTTTTAGATGCGGGCTGTCCACGCGAAACAGTTTCACACCCCGCTCAATCCAAAAAATGAGAACGCTCCTCAGCTCCTGCCAAAGCGCCTTTCGGTCAGCGCAATAGAAATTGAGTGGGTACACGTCTTGATACCGGTGCGGTGGATTCTCCCCTTGTCGGATTGAGCCGTCGGCCAATCGGTGAAACCAATCCGGATGTTCGCGAACATAGGGATGGTCAGGAGAACATTGCGCGGCAAAATCAAGCGCGATCTCGATTCCATAATCGGAAGCGGCGTGAACAAAACGTTCAAAATCTTCCAAAGTCCCGAGGGATGGGTGAATCGATTTATGTCCCCCTTTAGCGGAACCCACTGCCCAGGGCGAGCCCGGAAATTTTTCACTGCCGGGCAAAGTATTATTTGGACCCTTTCTATTTGTGAGTCCAATCGGATGAATCGGAGGAAAATAAATGACGTTAAAACCCATTTTTTTTATGTCCGGCAGGCGCTTCAGGCAATCATCAAAAGTACCGCTCTTTTTCTTTTGTTTTCCCTGCGAGCGAGGAAACAGTTCGTACCAAGCGCCATACTCAGCCCGTTTGCGGTCAACAACAAGTTCAAAAATTTTGGGGTAGCGAGTTACTTGTGTTTTGAGCAATAATCTACGCGTAAGCTGTCTGAAAGATTCTGATCGAATAATTCGGAGCACCTCTTCGCCGACTGACTCTGAAAAACGAAGTTGCTTGGCCCAATAATGAAGCTGCGCCCGG
>JAHFHD010000035.1 GCA_023247075.1 Candidatus Omnitrophota bacterium
CCTGAGCGCTAGATCCTTCACTCGCGCTTTTGCGCACTCGCAAGACGTGTCGTTCAGGATGACAAGCGGGCTCAGGATGGCATGAAAAACAATTGCATCAAGTGGTATGCACCCGGGGCGGCGTATTCGGTCCGAGCGAAAACAGGGATATAGCACCTTCTTAAAATACCCGTTGATTTTCAAAAAAGACAAATATTTTAAATTTTCAGATGGCCGCTCGTAAATAATCAGCGGCCTTTTTGCATTCTCCCTCAAAATTCTTTTTACGGCTTTAAGCTTTTTTGAAAGTAAAATCCGTTGTTTTCTGCTCATCTGCCGTGACAGTAATGATTTGAGTCTGTGTCCCCAATTTTTCATGCCAAGCTTCCACCGTGTAAGTTCCAGCTGCAAGGTTTTCAATTTTAAAACTGCCGTCTTCTCCCGTCAGCGCATAATAAGGATGATCCATCACATGAACATAACCCGTCATCCAGAAATGCACATCGCAGCGGAGCTTTACTCCGACCTCTGATTTGTCGAATACCCGTTCTGTCGTCATTCCCTGAATCGGCTGGGCAAGATTGAAGATTTTTATATTTTTTGCTTCGTTCCGGATATTATGAAGTACAGGATCCCCATTTTTTATATTTACCTTTTGCCCGACACGTACCGCAATGGCATGAGGAATGAACATGCAGCCATTCTGGTCAATTTCGGCTGGCTGCGCAGGAACTTCCGTACTGGGTTGCGCGCCTTCTTTAATATAAACAAGCACCCATTTGAGGGACCTATTGGGATTAATAACAAAATCTTGCGGAAAAACAGGTTTTCCGCCGTTAAGTTCAGCGCATTGTTTTTCGGCACCAAAGCTAATAGGCATTATGGTGGGAGCTTCCCCTTCAAAATTGACTTTACCCGTAAGGGTCGCAGCCTGAGTAAGCGGACCATTTCCCAACATTGCCAACATCCCTACAAAAAATATCATTCCTACTTTGTTGTATTTGTTCATCTCACTACCTCCGTTGATAAATCCATTTTTTTAAACTATTTTTTCCATTTCCTCCCAAGAAACGATTCGCCCCTCCTTTTCCTTTAGAAAATTTAACGCATTATCTTTAGATCCGAAGGCAGCTATTCCGTGCCCCATCGGCGTCACGAGCGATTTCGAAAATACAAAAAAGGCGCTCGAGCCGTCCAGCCATTCATGAGACGCGTAATCACGAACCCACATCACCTTGACTTCCGGCTGATTCCGAGTTTCATAAAGCCGCATGCAGCCAATATCGTCAAATTTAAAATTTTCGCCGCTTGTATCAAAAAGTACAGCCGTAAACTGCGGGTCTGAGATGATCATCCGACATTCCGAACACAGATCCCGCCCATAATTAATTTTTGGAAATGCCTGCCCGCCATGAGAACCGCAGCCCAAAAACGCTGCCCCTAAAAACACTGCCAAAACTGTTAATCGATGCATTTTTTTCTAAAAAATACAAACGCGCCGGTCAATGGAACCGCGATCCATAAGACCATCATGAAAGTTAAAAATACCGGAAGCCATCCGCCAAAAACCTCATACGCATAAAGCCCGGTTGCCCCAAACGCCTCAAGACTTTTTTGAAGACTTCCAATCACTGCCAGCTTAAAAGACTGTGCGGGGTTAATTAAGACAAACCATAAAAGATTCCGGGCCGACAGTTTTAAAATAATGGCCGTTCCCATAAGGCCAAGATCACTCAAAAAAAGAAAAATAAACCACAGAAAAATTGATGTGCCGACTGCGGTGGCATGACGTTTTGAAAAAACGGACACACAAAATCCAATACTTAAAAAAGAAATTCCAAGCAAAAGAGTAAACCCCACGAGAATTAAATAATCCGAAATTTGGTCCAATCCCGCATATTTAGCAATCACCAAACCACTGAGTCCGAATCCCACGCACAGGGTTGTCGTTAAAGCAGCCGCGGTTCCTAAAAATTTTCCCCAGAAAACTTCAGAAATTGAAATAGGCTGAGCAAGTAAAGTAAGCAAAGTCCCCTGCTCCTTTTCGCCCGTAATGCTCATCGCTCCCAGTAAAAGAGCCATAAGTGGAACAATTAAAAGCACAAGATTTAGAAGACTCGCCGCCGTTCGGCCGAATCCGGCGATCCCCACCGTTCCGAGCCCAGAAAGACCTAAGAGGCTTAATGAAACAGACAAAAGGGCGAACAAAATAGAAATTACCACAAACCACCAATTGCGGCGCGCATCCCGAATTTCCTTAATCATAAGGACATATATTGGACACCCTCTCATAGAGTTTTATCCATCTTCCATTGCGGCAATGAGGCGCTCAACTTCTTCGGGGCGCGCATCCGCTTTTTTGATGCCGGATTCAAGCAGGATGACTCGATCCGCAATTTTCCGAATTTCTTTCATCCGATGAGAACAAAAAAAGAGGGTTTTCCCTGCAGCTTTAAGTCTTTCAATCGCGGTAGTGAAATCCCGGCGGGCATTGACATCCAGATTACTTGTCGGCTCATCCAATAAGAGAATCGGCGGGTCAGACAAAAGAGCTGTTATCAACGCTAATTTTTGCCTCATGCCTCCCGACAACGTTTGCGCGAATTTTGTTTTAGAGTCCGAAAGCCCCCACTCGTGAACAAGCGATTCCATCCGTTCTTTGTTGACGCCTTTCAAGCCCCCATAGAAGGTGACTGTTTCCCAAACGGTTTGGTCCAAATGCAACCGTATTTCCTGAGGCACGTAACCGATGAGCGAGCGAACTTTTTTTCCTTCTTTTTTCACATCCAATCCCGAGATGACAATACTACCTTCAAAGTGAACGATGCCCAGCATGGCACGAAGCAGTGTTGTTTTTCCCGCGCCATTGGGTCCCCAAAGTGCTACCGCTTCATTGGTTCGGACTTCCAAATTCACATTTGAAAGCGCTGTCACATTCTTAAACCGTTTCGTGAGGGTTTTAATTTGAATCATACGGCCATGAAACCTATTAAAGGAATTAATAAAATCAATGAAGTGAGAATCCATGCCCATGAGACTGGATTTGCAGGTACGGAAATATTAATCTGTAATGGGCTCATCAAAGGTTGCGCGTCGGTTAATTTTTCGGTCGGGGAAAAAATCGGAAATGCGGCTGAGGCAAAGTCAATGGCATGTACTGAAGGGCTCATAAAAAAAATCTTCATGACATGAGAACGGTCCATCAAGCGTTCAAAAAATTTCAGGGGTTTGTAGGCCAGATCTCCTATGCCATCCTTATTCACATCAAACCCCCTGTAGTCACTCCAATGATTTCCATTCCAATCATTGTTGGTATAAGCCGTTGAACTGTCCATCGTCACCTGCTCGGTATTGTCCATCACATTGTTTGCAGATAATTGGTTGTGATGAACTGTCGGGAAAATCTCAAAACCAATATCATTGTAGGCAACTAAATTCCGGCTGATTTTACCCTCAGCAGATCCGTCCATGAACAGCCCCACGCGATTGGAAGCGATGACATTATTTTCCACATGGGCGCGCGTCATATCTTTAAAACCAATCCCATAACCGCTTGGTCCGCGGTTATTCAAGATCACATTTTCTTTTAGAATCAAATCATTGCTATACATCATATAAGCT
Source organism: Candidatus Omnitrophota bacterium (assembly GCA_023247075.1). Taxonomy (GTDB): domain Bacteria; phylum Omnitrophota; class Omnitrophia; order Omnitrophales; family Danuiimicrobiaceae; genus JAHFHD01. The sequence continues at coordinate 3,601 of JAHFHD010000035.1, forward strand.
CCGACTGAATTGCCGATGAGTTTGTTTTTTTCCACCACAGCACTTTGGCAATACATAAAATGAAGCCCGTAACGAGCCCATTCGAAATCATTCCCAACGACCTGTATATTTTTGGAATACCAAAGAACTACATCTCGGCCAATGCTGGTTTTATTTCCTTCAATCAGGACATCATCGCTATACCAAACCCGGATCAAATCCCCGCGGCGCGCTACATCAAGCTGTTTGCCGATTAAAATATTGTTTCTGACCACACTGTTCGCAGAACGGTTCAGGTAAATTCCGAAGAGAACATTTTCAATTCGATTCTCTTCGATTTGCGCATGTTTTGCGGTAGCCACAATGCCGGAATTTTCTTGAGATAAAAGATCGCCCCCATTACGCACAATGAAACCTTTAAACAAAATATCTGGGGCGCTTAATTTAACTACTGTTCCCTTACCGCCCGCATCGATCACGGGCATGTCAACGCCTATTAGTTTAACCGATTTATGGACCGCCACAGGCCCCGAATAAATTCCAGGCTTAACTACAATGGTGTCGCCGTTCGTGCTTGCTTCAAGAGCTTCCTGGATGGTGGCATATCCCGCTGGGCCCACGATAAATTCTGCAGCATAAACAGAGGAAATATTCCAGAAGCAGAATAAAATCAAAACAACCGGCAGCGTGGGACCACGTTTTGATGAATTTTCTTTTGGGAATAAACGAAGCATTGCTGCCCCTAGAGCAAGAAAACTCGCCAACATGCTAAGTCCATGTCCAAATGCGAAATTAGCATAAGCATGAAATTGCGCGACCTTTCCTTGGCCAAGAATCGGCGGAACAAAAGGTTTGATTGATGAGCTTAGGGCGGCATGCGGATTGAGATGAAGCCCGAAATCCCTTAACCATAAATAAAGATCAGCAGCAAAAATGCCCGGAAAAATAATGCCGGGCAAAAGCAAAATTACCGATGCTTTTCGGCGAATTAAAACAGTGGCAATCAAACAGCTGCATATTATGGCAATCCCCGGGATCGAGACTGCACGCTCAAGCTTAGCGCCTTCTTTCAAAGAACGCATACCGATGTAATGATTTAAACTATCAATTTCCGCAACGTCTCCTTCCAGGTGGTTGACAAAAATCGCAACCCTCAATCCTTTGGGATATTGAGGAGCTGTAACCTTAAGATACCAGTACGGAAAAAAAATAGAGAAAAGCAAAGACAACGCCGCTAAAAGCAGCATTGTCTTTGCAGCTACTTCTCTAAATGATGAGTGACCCACTATTCTCAGCCGATCTTTAAAGTGCTCAGCGAAATTTTATGAATTGGCCGGAGCCTGTTTTGGCTTAACCAGAAAATATCCAGTCATCTCAAGATGCAGCGCTGAACAGAATTCAACGCAGTAAAAGGGGTACACACCCGGCCTTTTTGCGGTGAATTCAACCGTTACCGTTTCCCCTGGTTCAATGCTGGCCACGATGTTATACCCATTGATCGAAAAACCATGGGTTGCATCCAGAGTTCTTTCAAGATTCGTAATATGCCAAACCACTTTTTGCCCCTCTTCTACTTCGACATGCTCAGGGTCAAAATGACTTCGAATAGCCGGCATAAATATTTCTACCTTATCCGCACTTTTTTCAATCCTTCCTTGCAAAGCTGTCACCTCTGCTTTGGACTGCTTCAAAGCATCCCAGCCAACCTCAGGATAAATATCCCAAGTCTTGAGACGGGATATTTTAATAATTTGCGCATAATGGGGTTCGCCAAAACCAATAGGCAAATCATACATAACCCTAAGGGAATCTCCCGGCTTGCTGATATCTAACAGCTGCAGATTTTGCGGGAGCAATGGCCCGATATGAGAAAACCGGTCAACCGACCATTTATTTAGGGAAACAAGATATTGCCCAGCGGGATTTACAGTGTCCCCCTCCGCCGCGGCAATATGACCCACGTTAAATTGGACAGGAGTTTTCGAAACCAGTGTCCATGGTTTTTCAGGCGTCTTGAACTTATCGTCTCCAAGAGTCCATCGGGCGATTGCACTGTCTAAAAACAAACTCGTGTAGGCATAGCCTTGATTGTCGAACTGAGTATGCAGAGGACCTAACCCCAATTCAACTTGCGCAACCATAGCCGAATCAAATCGAATGATCGGAACGCCAAATGGATCTTTTCCCTCAAAATCCTTGTCTGCGATTGCTTTCTTGATTTTCTCAATTCCAAAAACGGTCACATGAGGATCCAATTTCCCAGCCACAACCATATACTTACCGCTGGGCGTGACATCAACACCGTGAGGGCTTTTGGGTTCTGGGACAAAATAAAGAATTCCTTCGTCAATAGCCGTTTGCAGCGAAATCACTTTGAAGTTGTTGATCAGCGTGGTCTTCCCGCTTCTCACTACCTCTTCGGCTTTTTTCCAGTTGATCACATGCAGGTAATCCATGTCATGCTGGGTCGTACCAGCTTCAAACGGCGGGTTCCCTTCTTCGATGCCGCCTGTGGCCATTTCGGTATTAAAGGAATTAAAGAATGCCCAGCCGTCACTTGGACCTTTGCCAGCATCCGCCAAATCCTGCCAATAGGGTGGGAGTTCGATGGCGAATGAATTTTCAGGTTCAATTCGGCCTTTGTCACGATTAAACTTCCAAAAGACTGCGGCGGCGCGGTATTTTTCCTTATATTCGGAAAGAGGAGCGTAGACTCCCCCCAATGGTTCCGCATATTGCGACCCTTCAATCACGTATTCGGTATCCGGCGTAACAAAACATCCCCCGTGATCATTGTGAACAAGATTGCTATTCACAATTTGTTTGGTTTCGTAGTCTCGCAAATCAATGACCGCAACTCTTCCGTGGGCTTTGTCACCAATAAAAAGAAACTGTCCGTCATATTCGCCTTTGGTTTCACTCAAGGCAGGGTGATGGCTGTCTCCCCATAATATTTTCTCGCCATCTCCTCCGACGACAGGATTTGCAATCGCGCTCTCTTTTACTCCATAGCCATATCCTTGCCACGGCTCAGGAGTAAACACGGCGATGGTTCTTAAAACTCTCATGGAAGGAAGGCCAATCGCGAACACCTGTCCGCTGTGCCCTCCGGAGGCGAACATAATATAATCATCATATTTACCGGATGGCATAAAGGTCGATACCGCTGCATAGACATCATCCGGACTAAGCTGTCTTTGCTTGACCATAGCCATAGCGTCTGTCGGAAGTGGGTCCGCTTTTTTCTCTGCGCCAAACGCAAGAGATCCAAAACTAAATGCAACAAAGAAAAATCCAGACATAAATAGCGTCATACTTCTCTTAAGCTTGAATGACCGCATAATCCCTCCTCTTCAAAGTTATTCCCTTTTTTTATGAATGCTAATAAACGTTTCAATATTCTCTTCGTTTTTTGCTTTATTATTCATTTTGTACAATGATGACACGTCGTCAGCTCGCCAATCAGATGAGTAAAATCAGCAATAAAAATATACTCGAGAGCCATGGATGAATCTGTGATGGCTGTCACACTTCACGAAATATATTTTGAAAGAGGAATCGATTAGGAAAGGGAAATGGATTGTAAGTGAAAGGACAAAGCAACTTAAATCAGGAGTTTTCTAATCCTTCTTTATTCTGAATGAAGATTGTCTTCGGCTTGATTCAAGAGATTTTTCAGGTTTCAATTTAGAAATCTGTAAGTCAGCTCTTCGCAATCAGGATGATTCCAAAGATGATGAGAATCGTTCCTATGGATTTCATCCAATTAATTTTTTCACCTAAGATCCATCGCGAAGCAACCAAGATGAGAAGATATTGAAGACTTCCCAGCGGGAAAACAACGCTCAAATCCCCTCGGGAAAGAGCGACCAGCCACACAATCAAACCAATCGTCATCGCGCAGAGGCCAATCCAAATTGTCTTCATCGAAAGAACTTTTTTCACAAAGACCCAATAAGAATGAAACGTCCCGAGATGAGGTTTCTCAAGCGCGTTCGTACCCTTTTTAAATAACACCTGTCCGACCGTATTCCAAATCTCAGCCGCTAAAATCAAAAAAACCAATTGAATCATTCGTTAAACCTTTTCTGAAGAAAAATCAGTGCTCTTGGTAACAAAATAAACTCCGGCGACAATAAGGCCAATTCCTGACCACCGAAGCAAAGTAATTTGTTCTTTTAAAAAAAATAAAGCCAGAAGTGGAATGATTAAATAAGTTGTGCTGCCAATCGGTATTGCAACACTGAGGTCAATATGAGACAAAATGGCAATCCAAATAAAAAAATTCAAGGCGTAGACAATAATCCCCGCCCAAACAAGCGGAGAGGAAGCATTGCGCACAAAAAATTCAATCGCGGTTTGCCACGTTACAACTTCAATGCCAGTTTGGAGGAGCCCCTTCTTCATTAAAAGCTGAGCAAAGCTGTCTCCTAAGTCATTGAATAGAATCATCAGAAAAATTTTGAAGGTTAATTTGCTCGCCCTCATTTTGACCTCTGACGTTTCATTTCACGAAAGACCAAATCAAAATTTTCAGGTTTTAATGCCTTGCACAAAAGTTGGAAGAATGGATTCACGTACTTGTTTCTGTGCTTGGCATATGCAAAAAGCGGAATGAAATCAAATCCAAATCTTCTTTTCGGTTCGTAATTGGTATTACCCATTTCATAATTTTCAATTTTATGTTCGATGCACCATTTTATTAAATCGCGAAACCGCACAAAGTAAAGATGATATTGGTAAGCCACAGAGTAATCAAACCCAAGATAAAAATCGACGAATAACTCTTTTGAAACCAAACCCAGAGCAAATGCAACTAACTTGCCCTGAATGCGCCATAAGAAATATTTTGAGACATCCGGCAGATTCTTTGAGATTACGCGAAAAAAATCTTTGGGTGCTGTTTCAAACTGGTAGTCTCCTTGACTTTCCGTTTGTCGGTAAAGCGCATACACCTCACCCAGAACCTCTTCGGTCAATTCATTCGTCACTTCCATGTCGATGGAAACAATCCCATCCACTTTTTTAAATTTTCGCTTCAATCCATCGCGTGAAACCCGGCTAAGCGTCTTAAAGTATTGTTCAAAACCCTCAAAGCGAATTTCCATTTGTGTGGTAGGCAAACTTTGAAACTTGTAAAATCCCTGATGCTCCAGTTCGTCTAGCCAAACGCAAAAATGTTTTTGGAAATCTTTGAACCCAAGGATTGAAATCTGTTTTTCCTTCGCCAATTGTTCCATGCCGTTCAAAATGGCGCGAAATACTTCAGAAGAATCCCAATTTCCGAAACCAATTCTTCCCTGTTCCATCGGCAAACCACAAACAAGCACCCTGAAACTGAGGAAATTTGGGATGATTTTTTTAAGAGCGGAGAAAATAACCTTGAGCGGCCCCTGAACTGTTGTCTCTAAAGCATAATTCATGATGAAACAAGGAGCAGCGCCAACAACGGTTTCATTGGCATAGACTAAAAAATAATAAAATGAGAACTGGTCAAAGTGGGATTCGTCTAGTGTCTTGTAGAAATAATAATTTTCAAGGGTGTCCGGAAATAACTGATTCCACGTTTCTGGATTGATTTCCTCAATTTTTCTGAATCTCTTTACGACAAGTGCGCCGGTCGACTTCGGTGGAGTAATTTCAAGGGTAGATTGACTCATCATTCGATGATTAATACGTAGGCATGGAAACTTCAATTGTCTCGCGCTTCATCTGCTTTCCCTTCCATTGTTCGAGAAAGCTTAAGACAGAACCTAAATTTTTGAATTCAATGCAGGGCTTATTCACTTTTCGTAAATAATCCAAAAGACCGTCTTTTGCAAACACGATGTCAGCACATTCTGCCGCGCAGATGTCTGAACGACCATCGCCGACATAAATCGTTGTCTTGTGCGAGTTATTTTTAAGATGTATTTTTTTACAGTGCGCGCATCGGGGACAGTCTTGATTGAAAAAAGGGAAAGTGGGAATCAAATGGTCCTTTTGAAATCTGAGTTCATTGGCATAAACTGGAATGTGTCGAATGTTGTGATGCTTCAGAATTTGATGAATCACAAAAGAAAAACTGTCGCTGACAACCATAAATTCAATTTTGTTCCTCCTCAAAAATTGGATGAGCTGCTTGAACGAGGAATCTAAGGAAACGGTGGAAAGGTACCGGGACAAAGTCAAGCGAGTTACCCGAATGGATTGAAGCTGTCCTTCCAAGCATTCCTTGGAACCAATCTTTGCCTTTCGCCATTCTTTTTCAAGCAAGACCCAGCGGTCATCTATTGCGAACCGCTCAATGATTTCGTCGAGAACATCAGTTTGAGTAATCGTATTGTCAAAATCAAAAAAAATTACGCACCGAGACAAATTAAAAGGCAAACCGTCTGTCCGAGGTTCTGACAAAATGTCTTGGCCATTTACAGGAACCAGCGTTTTCATTTTGAACTAGCTTGGCAGGACGGAGTGCGAGGAGATATTTTTAGAGTCATTACAAGTTTGCTTTGAAAAACGGTCAAAAAATTCTGCCATTTTTTGCCCCACGAAAATTTTATCATTATCAATTGAAATCAAGTGGTATGAGTTTTTTACCGTAATCAACTCCTTAATTTTAGAACCCACTCGATTCCTAATTAATTCTGAGTTTTTGACGGTTGCTGCATCATCTTCCTCTGAATGAATTAATTGGACAGGAACACGAATCGAAGGAAGTTGACGAATTACATGTTTGATGAGTAATTGCTGTTGATAAAGAAGGGAGACTGGAATATATGGGTAGCCATACTGCAACGCTTCTTTCAAATCATGAATGTCAGCATTCTGGTAATACGCGTCGACCCGCTTTCTTAAAGCTTCATTTTTAATCCCGTACGGAGGCCCCTCTTTAAAATAAAAAAAGTATTTTAGAGGCGTGTAATAAGCGAGCGGCAAAAAGCAGCGGTACCAAGGAACATTCCATCCATCGTAAAACAAAGTGGGCGCAAGACAACTGACACCAGCAATGCGCTCTGGAAATTCTGCCGCAAGACAGAGGGACAGCAAGCCGCCGATGCAAACACCCGCCACAAAGATGGGTTGGTCTGTATGGGTACTTTCAATTTTAAGAAATGCTTCGCGAACTGACCCATAAAAATCTTGCCACTTTGAACGTTTTAGAATCTCTACCGGCTGGTCGTGATTGGCCAATCGCGGTGAATAAGTCGCGTACCCCTTCTTATTTAAAAAACCGGAAACAAAAGCTATTTCATTGGGCGTTCCTGTCAATCCATGAATCAAGATGACATGGGGCGCATGTTCATTTTTCAAGTAAAAACCGTTTTCCTGGGTTTTTAATCGAGCGACTTTTTTAAATTCAAAATGAAACTTAACCGACATTGGCATCCCTTTATTTTTAGCTGCTTCCTACATGGGCGCATGTCACTTGATACAGTTGTTTTTCATGTCATCCTGAGCACTTCGCTGTGTCATCCTGAACGAAGTGAAGGATCTAGCGCTCAGGGTAAACTCCGCGAAGGATCTAAGTTCGCTAGATTCTTCCGCCAAACTAATGGCGGACAAGTCGGCTCCGCCTCAGAATGACACACTAGATGAAGTGGGATGCACCCTTCCTACATTGTAAGATTGATTTCGTTAGAAAGGCATGCTAATTTAATCCGAATATGAAATGTAATACTAGCACAAATAAACAATATGGAAGAATGAAAAAAACCCAGAAAACCTTAACACTTTGAAATAAAAAAGTGACCTCGAGGAAGAAAGATGAATACCTTAACGACAAAACTAAGTACCGAAGAACTTCTCGCCATTGAGCATCAAGTCTGTTCCTATGGAGACACTGTCCATTATGCGGAGAGGCCAAAAATATTCAGCCGCTCGGAAGGAAGTTTCCTTTATGACGATTCCGACCATCCCTACCTGGATTTACAAATGTGGTATTCTGCTGTCAATTTGGGTTATGGGAATCCAAGAGTAAACAATGCTTTAAAAGAGCAAATCGACCGACTCCCTCAATTGGCTTGCCAATATCTTCACAAAGAAAAAATAGAACTTGCAGCCAAGATTGCCCAAAGTATTGAAGCGCGATTTGGTCTCAAAGGAAGAGTGCATTTCAATGTCGGCGGTTCTCAAGCAGTAGAAGATGCGTTGAAGCTGGTCCGCCGGAACACTGGTCGGCAGCACATGCTCGCTTTCGAAGGCGGCTACCACGGCAGAACGCTGGGTGCCTCTGCCATTACTTCCTCTTACCGGTATCGAGAGATGTATGGAGAATTTGGAGACCGGGCCGAATTTCTTCCCTTCCCTTACACATTCCGTTTTGCCAACCGAGACTCTAAAGCCTGCGAAGACTACTGCGTTCAACAATTAGAAAGAAAGTTTGAACACGAATACACGGGTGCCTGGAACCCTAAAACAGGACATTCAGAATTCGGCGCGTTCTTTATCGAAGCAGTTCAAGGAACAGGGGGTTATATTGTTCCTCCCAAAAATTATTTCAAGCGGCTTGAAACGATTTGCAAGAAGCATGGGATTTTAATTGTCGATGACGAAATCCAAATGGGTTTCTACCGAACCGGAAAAATGTGGGCCATTGAGCATTTTGAAATCGCACCCGACATCATTGTTTTTGGAAAAGCATTGACCAATGGACTCAATCCCTTGGCCGGAATTTGGGCGCGGGAAGATTTGATTAGTCCTCAAAAATTTGGACCTGGGTCCACTCACTCCACTTTTTCATCGAACACCTTAGGGACTGCCTGCGGTCTTGAAGTTATGAATATATTTTCTGAAAGTGACTATGAAAAAATAGTTTCTCAAAAGGGAGCCTACTTTCTCAAGCTCCTAAAAGACCTGCAAGCGAAACATTCTGAAATCGGTGATGTCGATGGTTTGGGTCTTGCACTACGCATGGAGATGTGTCAAGCAGATGGAAATACTCCCAACCGCGGACTTGCAGACCGAATGTTTCAACGCGGCATGGAAGGATATTTGAATGTGGGCGGGAAAAACTTTGGCCTCATCCTTGACATTGGGGGCTATTACAAAAACGTGGTAACGCTAGCCCCTTCTTTTGAAATCAGCTATGAGGAGATGGATTTGGCCCGCGATCTTCTTGACCTTGTCATCTGCGAATCCAAAACATAACTTCCCTAAAGAAAATTTTATTTCCCGGTAAATCGAGCATCATTCGATTCAATGAAAGTCAACGGAAAGCATTATCGCACGATTTGGGTTCATCCGGAAAATCCCGGTGTGATTCAAATTATTGACCAGCGCCATCTTCCGCATCAATTTGTCATTGAAGACCTGAGCACACTTGACCAAACAGTCACATCCATTAAAGACATGCATGTGCGTGGCGCACCGCTCATCGGTATTGCAGCAGCTTATGGCATTTATCTTGCTCTGCTTGAAGCAAAGTCAAAACAACAAGACTCCAAGAAAACTATTGAAAGCGCTTGTCAGAAATTAAAAGAGACGAGACCGACTGCAGTCAATCTTGCCTGGGCGCTTGAATGTCAGCGCAATGCTTTAGCGCATTGCCATTCAATTGAAGAAATGATTGGTAAATCGCTAGAAACAGCTCGCCATCTAGCGAATCAAGACGTCGAAATGTGTAAACAAATTGGCGTTCATTCCCTAAAAATGATTGAAGAAGTGAGTGCTAGAAAAAAAGGGTTGTCGGTCAATATTCTCACCCACTGCAATGCTGGATGGCTTGCCTGTGTGGATTGGGGGACTAAAACGTCTGGCATTTATCAGGCATTTGACAAAAAAATTCCCATCCATGTTTGGGTGGATGAAACCCGGCCTCGAAATCAAGGAGCAAGCCTCACAGCCTGGGAATTTTCGCAGCATGGAATCCCTCACACAGTTGTCGCAGACAATGCAGGTGGGCATCTGATGCAGCGGAAAATGGTTGATTTGGTTTTTGTGGGAAGCGACCGGGTCACGCAAGCTGGAGACGTTGCAAATAAAATCGGAACTTACTTGAAAGCGCTTGCGGCCAAAGCAAGTGACATTCCCTTTTATGTCGCGTTTCCCTCCACCACCATTGACTGGACAATGAAAGAAGGCTTAAGAGAAATCCCAATTGAAGAACGAAGTCCAGATGAAGTCAGTTACATCGAGGGTTTTGTGGACGGCTCCATTAAAAAAGTGCGGCTAACTCCCCCAAATAGTCCCGCGTTTAATCCCGCCTTTGACGTCACACCAGCCAGCTTGATTACCGGGCTCATTACAGAACGTGGAATTGCTCCGGCAAGCAAGGAAGGACTTCTTAAACTTTTCCCGGAAAAAAATCTCGATGATTGACGAAGGCATAATTAAATTTCACTGCGACGGGTAAGATCGTCCATTCCTCGAATTAAAAATTTTGCGGAACTGAATTCTGCTCGAAACAAACTTTATGGTAAAAAACTTATTGGAGTTTACTCGGGTGGCATCGGCTACGGCAATTTAAGTGTCCGCGCCGCTCGCAAAAGTAAAGAATTCTTCATTACTGGAACGCAGACTGCAAAAATCAAAAAATTAAGCGCTCGGCATTATGTCAGGATTACAAATTATGACATCGAAAAAAATTGGGTGGAATGCCACGGGCTTACAAAAGCATCTTCTGAATCACTCACCCACGCCATGGTTTATGAGCTCGACCTTAATGTTCAAGCTGTAATTCATATTCATCACAAAAATTTGTGGCTTCAATTAACCGGCATTGTCCCAACTACTGGCAAAAAAATTCCATATGGAACTCCTGAAATGGCCCGCGAGGTCAAGCGTCTCTACCAAAGCACTGACCTCAAGCATCAGAAAATTTTTGTGATGGCTGGTCACGAAGAAGGCATTATTTCCTTCGGAAAAGACTTGCGCGATGCAGGCGATATTTTGTTTTAATACTTTAAAAAATTTTGAAACAAAGCGTACAAAAAGATTGAATTCGAAACTGTCGAAAATGTTCTGATTGATTCTACAACTTCAAACGCTTTGTGGAAGTGGACTCTTGCTTGCTGGTGAAGATGTCCGGTCTAATGTTTTTTGCATTCGTTTCATCCACGCACTAAATTCCAAATTGCTTTCAAGCAGTTTTCCGGCACGCAAACCTGAAACCGGCCTTATTACGCCAAATGTTGCGAGGTCAGAAGCGCTCGGCTGCTCACCACCCATAAAGGGCTTGCCCGCCAAACCATTCACCCATTCCTGAGCCATTTGCTTGACGAATTCTTCGGGCTGATCAATTTGCTCTCGCTTGCGAATTTTCTTTGCGACAAGTGTCATCACAAAGGCACCTGTATATTTGATCATTCGCTTTTCAAACCAGCTAAATTTACCAATTTTTGTAATGTAATTAAATGCGCTTAACGAATTGGAAATTGAGTTGTAAATCGCGGTTGGAAGACCCTTAACCAGTTTGTTGGACCACGCAAGCCATAATTCATCCTTCTCAACTTCTTTTGAGTCTACCTTAAACACCTTTGGTGTTGGAAATTCTTCATCAATCCGGCGCATAATCGGCGTGGAATCATTAATTTGTGTTCCAGTGGAATCAATGTAAATAGGGACTGCTTGGTAATCGGTTGAAAAGCTGATTTCTTTCTTATTGAGCGGATGCACTTCAATGGTCTCAAAATCAACGCCCTTGTACTCGAGAATACTTCTGACTTTGTTGCAAAATGGACATGCTGCATATTGAAATAATTTTGGTTTCATTGCTTCCCTTTCATTTGATGCGCGATACCAATTCAAGAGAATACATCATCCCCACTCTATTCCATAGACAATAATCATGTTACAGAGCGCCAGCAGGCTTTACAGTTGCGGCCAGGATTTTGATGTTTTAAAGCAATTGATTCTGATGTATATTATAAAAATTAACAATCAATTATTTTCCTCAAGTTGTTTCTGCATCAATGTCTTCATTTGTGGTGAGCGTAGCTCAATCTGGTTAGAGCACAAGATTGTGGATCTTGGGGTTGCGGGTTCAATTCCCGTCGCTCACCCCATTTTTTAACCTAACTTAAGATTTAATGTAAGGGCTGGCTAGGAATGCAGTGGTCGGGAGTGATGCGTGGCGTGAGAATGCACCTTACTTTCTTCTTCCCGGATATCCTGACAATCGCTCACGTCCCCATCAACGAGCTCCAGAGCGTGGCTTAAAACTGGCTTTAAAATCTCGAGCGCATCCCGAACAGCATCGGGACTTCCAGGGAAATTAATAATGAGTGTTTTATTTCGAACTCCTGCAATGCCTCGGGAAAGCACTGAAAATCTCGTTTTCTTCTTACCTCCTTCACGAATCGCCTCAGAAATTCCAGGAATCTCTTTTTCAATCACCTCTCGCGTTGCCTCAGGTGTATTGTCACGGGGACCAAGCCCTGTACCCCCAGTTGTCAAAACCAGGTGACACTGGAGTAAATCCACCATTTGCAAGAGCGCGCTTTTAATCCGTTCCTTGTCATCTGAAACAATCCGGTGAGCTACAACTTCTGCTGGAAGCTGCTCGGCTAAAGCCTTAAGAATATTTCCGCTTTCATCGATTCTCTTCCCAGCCGCGCATCGGTCACTGGCTGTGAGAATTCCAACTTTAATTGGTAAAATCATATTCATCTTCTCTCTTCTTGATTAAACAAACATTTAAAATTACCCGGCCTATTTGCTCCCTTAGGTGCGAAATAGTTCAAATCGCTTGCCTTTCTTTCAAACAAACCGGGGTGTGGGTAAAAAGATTAATTCAAAACTGTCGATTACAACATTTATGTCTCGAGACAATTCACTATCTCAGGCGAGTAAACGATTTTAATCTCGCTAAGTACATCATGGCAACTAACATGCCATGTGCCTTGAGAGTGAAACAAATTGTGACTCGAGTCTGCACTTTTTCAGAATTTAACTCCCCTCACCCTAGCCCTCTCCCCCATAGGGGGCGAGGAGAAAATATGCAGAACTCGAGTTATGAACTATTTTTAGGGAAGGTTTGTTCTGATGGCAAAAAAATCAGCTTTTATTGCGGCGGCTCCAAAGCTGGAAGTAACGAATCAAATTGAGGTCATCCGCTTTTAACAGCAGAAGTACAAGTAAGTAAGTAAAAAGTCCTCCGCTAATTGCCGCAAATAAGGCGAGTGTCTTCCACATAATTGGAAGGTAGCGGTTAAAACCTACCCAGTTGAGTAAATGTGGACACATGACCCCCATTGCAAGCGAAGCCAGGCTAATCTTCACAAACGAGGACTTAAGCAGCTCCCATTCGAGCATGCCGTACCGCTTTTGGAATGTGCGCAAATGAAGATAAAAACCCACACCGCTTGCAATCGAAGTTGCAAGCGCAATCCCTCCCTGCTTGAACGGAAACATAAGCAATGCATTAAGTACCACGTTCAAGAGAAGCATGAGTGCCCCAATTTGAACCGGGGTCTTTGTGTCCTCGGTTGCATAGAAAGCACTCGTTGTAATCCGCAGCGCTGAAACAAAAAAAAGACCCAAGCCGTAGCAAGCAAGCGCAACTGCTGTTTCATTTGTGTCAATCGGCCCAAACTTACCCCGCTCAAAAAGCACGTGGACAATGGGGCGCGCAAAAACACATAAACCGACTGTTGCCGGAATAGCAACTAGCATCGTCATGCGGTACGAAAACAGAAGTGTTGACTTTACCTCCTGAATGGCACGCGCTTGAGCAGCTTTTGCCATGTCAGGCAAAACCACTGTGGCAAATGAAATGACAAAGATTCCAAGCACCAGCTCAACCACTCGATCCGCGTAATACAAATAAGAAACGCATCCCTCTTTTAGAAATGAGGCCATGAGCGAATCAACAAAAAGGCTGATTTGCACCACACCCATTCCGAGAAGGCCCGGAGCAAGCAATTTTGCGGTTTTAAGCACTGCCGGATGCTTCAACGAAAACCGAAATGAAAAATCCATTCCCTTTGCTTTCATCTCTGGAATTTGAATGGCAAATTGAAGAAACCCACCAAGCAATACGCCACAGGCAGCACTCATCGCAGCGTTCGTCGGAAGCCACCTGCCAAAAGAAGTCACGCTCAGAATAATTGCAAGATTAAAAAAAATAGGTCCTAGCGCAGGAGTAACGAACTGGTCTAAAGAATTTAACGCCCCCATAAAAAGCGCTGCAATCGAAACGCAAATGAGGTAGGGAGCCATTACTTGAGTGAGCGTAACCGTTAATTTAAACTTTGCAGGGTTACTCGCAAAACCAGGAGCCATGAAGCGGACAAGTGTTGGAGCAAACAAAATTTCAAGTATAACAATTGAAGTGCTGACAATTAGTACGGTGTAAAAAAAACTGCGGGCATAATCCCAAAGTTCATCATCCTTGCCATTCACCCGGTAAGACATAAACACCGGCACAAACGCAGCATTCATGGCCCCCTCGGCAACCAGCCTGCGGAAGAGATTGGCGAGTCGAAATGCTACCGTAAACGAATCCATGCTAAAGCCAGCACCAAGCACCCAAGCAAGCGAGCTGTCTCTAAAGTAACCAAAAATCCGGCTTACACTAGTCGCGATGCCTACCTTTGCCGTAGACCGAAGCAGATGGGATTTATTTTGGGAGGTCATCGACTGACTATGAATGCGGCATTTAAAGTGACAGAAAACTGTGTGGCATTTAATCGGCCCCTTCAGGGTCATAATGCACCGTTACATCAGCATCCGGAAAATGAGCTTTGATTCGCTTGATCAACGCCTCTGTTAATGCGTGCGCCCGTTTGAAATTCTCTTCGCCTTGAATTTCAAAATGAAAATCAATGAATCTTTTTTTTCCAATTTTCCGGGTTCTTAAATTGTGAAAACCAACGATTCGCGGGTCAAATTGAAGAATT